>NZ_JBHSBY010000005.1:0-558 GCF_042650905.1 Pedobacter jamesrossensis
ACAAAGCGTAGGAAATTGCCCCTTGACCGAATTGCTTACCTTGTCATTAGCCTTCTCAAGCGTAGCCTCTCGGTTGAGTTAGAGGATTTTTTTTCTACTCATTATCCAACAGAGGGTTGTGTTACCAAGGCTGCGTTTTGTAAACAGCGACAAAAGCTACATTATAGTTTTTTTGCACTTTGGAATGCGGTACTGGTTAATTCCTTTTACAGTCTTTATGGCAAACGGGCAAAGCGATGGAAGGGATTTAGGCTGGTTGCTATCGATGGTTCGACAAGCTATCTGGTCAACAAGCCTGAGGTATTTGACCATTTTGGCGTCCAGGTTAACCAATCTACGTCTGTTGTTATGGGCAGGATCATGACTGCTAGAGACGTACTGAACGGTGTCAACATCTGTTCCCAGTTACACCCAATCAATACATCTGAGCAACATATCGCCTATCAGTGGATTCCAAATTTGGAAAGGGATATGTTGGCAATTTACGACAGGGGTTTTCCAAGCTTTAGTGCAATGTACCTTCATCTGGAACAGGAAGCTCCTGTCAATTTTGTTATG
>NZ_JBHSBY010000006.1:0-521 GCF_042650905.1 Pedobacter jamesrossensis
TGTTGTCAATACAGACGGCACTTATACCTATACCCCGAATGCTAATTACAATGGTCCGGATAGCTTTATCGTAACAGTAAGCGATGGAAACGGCGGCACCACTACGGTAACCATTCCGGTTACTGTTACCCCGGTAAACGATATTCCGGTAGCAGTATCACCAGCAATCACTACACCAGAGGATTCACCTCAAAACGGTACAATCACCGTTACGGATGTGGATGGCGGAACGCCTGTTTTCAGTTTGACCACACCTCCTTCAAACGGAACGGTTGTTGTCAATACAGACGGCACTTATACCTATACCCCGAATGCTAATTACAATGGTCCGGATAACTTTACCGTAACGGTAAGCGATGGAAATGGCGGCACCACTACGGTAACCATTCCAGTAACGGTTACTCCCGTAAATGATATTCCGGTAGCAGTATCACCAGCAATCACTACACCGGAGGATTCACCTCAGAACGGTACAATCACCGTTACGGATATAGATGGCGGAACGCCTGTATTCAGCCTGA
>NZ_JBHSBY010000007.1:0-64187 GCF_042650905.1 Pedobacter jamesrossensis
AAAGGCACCCCGGAATAACAACCCTTTGGATAGGTATGAAATATTTTAAGGCATCAATCCAAGGATGGGATATCCATAGAGATGTGTCCACACGATAGGTGAAAACGGGAATCGTAAAGCGATAGAAAGGTTATAAAATAAAAGCCTTTTAAAGCACTAAGATGCCCAGTCAAGATGAGCATGACGATACCGCCAAATTAAATTCTTTTACAATAGCTGATTTTTTTATTGTGATACAGCCTCATGATGATTGTAGAATAAAATATTTTTTATTTAAAACACCTTATCTATATTGGCAAAGATATGCGGTTTGGACTTCAGACCTTACTTTAAAAGATGAATTTGCAGGGACTTCAAAATGACTTCCTGCGCTAAATAATTTCCATTCCTCGCTATCAGGAAGCAAAGCGGATAACTCACCTTCAACCACATGCATAATTTCCTTTTGCGCTGTTCCAAATTGATATTCGCCCGGATTGATTATACCGATTGTAGATTTTCCATCAGCAGTTTCATAACCTAAAGATTTGACATTTCCGTCGAAATATTGATTTTCACTAATCATAATTTTAATTGAATTTTGGTGCGCACAATAATAATCAAGTTTTTATAAAAGAAGAATCGATTAGGCCACAATTCCAATTTGTCAGCAAAGGCTAATATTTATAGATTTTAAACTTTATACTTTTATTTTCACCTATTTTTCCTATCTTTGCCCCGCATATAATAAATCCTAATTTATTTTCTATGCAACTCGATTCCACAAAATTTATTGCTACAGGTTTAACTTATGACGACGTACTTTTAGTACCGGCTTATTCTGAAATTCTGCCTCGCGATGTAAATACAGCAACTTTCTTAACCAAAAAAATTAAGCTTAACGTTCCATTGATTTCTGCAGCTATGGATACTGTAACCGAAGCCGAACTTGCTATTGCTATTGCACAAAATGGCGGTATTGGTATGTTACACAAAAACATGACTATCGAAAGACAAGCTAATGAAGTGCGTAAAGTTAAGCGTTCGGAAAGCGGAATGATTCAAGACCCGGTTACTTTATTAGAAACATCTGTTGTTGCTGACGCTTTCAAAATAATGAAGGAGCATAAAATTGGTGGTATTCCGGTTGTAAGTGTTGATAATAAGTTAGTTGGTATTATTACTAATCGCGATTTGCGTTTCCAAAAGGATATGACCAGACCGATTGCAGAAGTAATGACTAAAGAGAATTTAATTACTGCACCTGAAGGAACAAATTTGGTTCAGGCAGAAGAAATTCTTCAAAACCATAAAATCGAGAAACTTCCAGTTGTTAGCAAAGATGGATATTTAAGCGGTTTAATTACTTTCAAAGATATTTCTAAAGTTAAAGATTATCCTGCAGCTTGTAAAGACGAGCGTGGTCGCTTACGTGTTGGTGCTGCAGTAGGTGTAACCGCTGATACATTACAACGTGTTGACGCATTGGTTCATGCTGGTGTTGATGTGATTACTATCGATACCGCTCACGGTCACTCTAAAGGTGTGGTTGATAAATTAAAAGAAGTAAAAGCAAAATATCCAGATTTACAAGTTATCGTAGGTAACATTGCAACAGGTGCTGCCGCTAAATTTTTAGCTGATGCTGGCGCTGATGCAGTTAAAGTTGGTATTGGTCCGGGTTCTATTTGTACAACCAGAATTATTGCTGGTGTTGGTGTTCCTCAATTATATGCCGTTTACGAATGTGCTAAAGCATTAAAAGGAACTGGTGTTCCGGTTATTGCCGATGGTGGTATTAAACATACGGGTGATATTGCAAAAGCAATTGCTTCTGGTGCAAATACCGTAATGGCTGGTTCGTTATTTGCAGGAGTAGAGGAATCTCCAGGTGAAACGATTATTTACGAAGGGCGTAAATTTAAATCTTACCGCGGAATGGGCTCTATCGAAGCAATGGAACAGGGTTCTAAAGACCGCTATTTCCAGGATGTAGAAGATGATATTAAAAAATTAGTTCCTGAAGGAATTGTTGGTCGCGTACCATTTAAAGGAACTTTAGCAGAAGTAATGTATCAATATATTGGTGGTTTACGTGCAAGTATGGGTTACTGTGGGGCGGCAAATATCGAAGCTTTGCAAGAAGCACAATTTGTTCAAATTACAGCGGCTGGTATGCGTGAAAGTCATCCACATGATATCACAATTACTAAGGAAGCACCAAATTATACGAGATAAGCTTTTAAGGAAAAGCTGAAAGTCTAAAGCTTCCAGTTAAATCGCTGTTGGGTAAGGTTTAAATCAAAAAAGCCTGCGATCCAGTAGTCATTTTGACCGAAGTGGAGAAATCTTATAAAATAAATATTATTTAAAACGGGGTATTGGCAACAATACCCCGTTTTTTTATTGCTTAAATATCACTATTGATTAAAGATGCCCAAAGCATGCTATAAAATATTGATTTAAAATTCTTCTGCACTTTAAGTACCTCTTTGGCAAATAATAACTAGACCAACCAATCAGAATTTAACTATTTACAAAATAAAATTTGGCAAATAGTTTTTTTTAATATATTTGTCTACTAAATCTATAGACTTTATATAAATTAATAATGAAACATACAATTCCCATTTATAAATCCTGTTGTTGCTGTCGTTTACTCGCTCAAACAAAACAATTCCGAACACAGCTTTAATCAAATTAAAATCTAACCCAACATACAATTAATCATGAAACAAAATTTACTTATTTTATTTTCCATTATAATCTCTTCAAGTTTTGCATTTGCACAAAGCCCTGTAAAGGGTGTTGTAAAAGGAAGTAATGGCATTACCATTCCTAATGCAACCGTAAAAGTAAGAGGAACAAATATTACGGTAAGTGCAGATACAGCAGGTGTATTTGTTATCAATGCTAAACAACAACCCCAATTTTATATTCAAGTAAGTTCTGTTGGCTACAAACCACAAGATTTTCAAATACTAACCATTCAAGAAACACCGATAGAATTAGTATTGGTAGAAAATGCACTGTTGGATGAAATCGTAGTGACTTCGAGAAGACGTTCGGAAGTATTACAAGATGTGCCAATTCCCATTACCGTTATCGGTGGCCAAGCAGCTGAAAATGCAGGTACATTTAATGTGAACCGCTTAAAAGAGCTTGTGCCTTCGGTACAGCTGTACGCTTCTAACGCAAGAAATACTACGCTTAATATTAGAGGTTTAGGTTCAACTTTTGGTTTAACTAACGATGGTATCGACCCAGGCGTTGGCTTTTATGTAGATGGCGTTTACCAGGCTCGCCCGGCGGCCACCTCAACAGATTTTATCGATATCGACCAGATAGAGGTTATTCGCGGTCCGCAAGGAACATTGTTTGGGAAAAATACAACAGCCGGTGCATTTAATATTACAACGAAAAAGCCCAGCCAAATTCCAAGTGGTAAAGTAGAATTGAGTGTAGGAAATTATAATTTCTTACAAGCTAAAACATCCATTACTGGTCCGGTTGCTAAAAATCTTGCTGCCAGATTATCTATCTCAGGCACGCAACGAGATGGAACAATTTACAATACAAGAGAACAAAGAAACTACAGCGGGCAAAATAACCTGGGCTTTAAGGGACAATTGTATTACACGCCATCAGATAGATTATCTGTATTAATTAGCGGCGATGTAAGTATTCAACATCCGGCAGGATATCCTTTGGTAATTGCTGGCGTGGCTATAACAGAAAGAAGTACTTACCGTCAATATGGAAGAATTGTTTCTGATTTAGGCTACAACCAGCCTAAAATTGATCCATTTTCAAGAGAAATAAATACAAATACACCTTGGAAACATAATCAATCTATTGGAGGTATATCTGCTAATTTAGATTATAAAATAGGTGGAGGAACATTAACTTCTACCACGGCGTGGAGATTCTGGAACTGGGACCCAACAAATGATAGAGATTTCTCTGAACTTGCTGCGCTAACGAAATCACAAGGCAATTCCCGCCACGACCAATACTCGCAAGAGATAAGGTATGCCGGGAATTTGAGCGATAAATTAAGTGGTGTAATTGGTGTATTTGCTCTTGCACAAAACCTAAAAGGATTAGATCAAACCGAAGAGGTAGGTAAAGACCAATGGCGTTTTGTACAAACAGCTGCAACAGGGGCGCAGGCCTTATATTCAACTCCAGGATTACTAGACGGCTACGGCATTAAAACAAATTCTACTATCAAATCATTAAGTGCAGCTGTATTTGCACAAGTAGATTACGAAGTTGTAAATCATTTACACGTTTTACCTGGTATTCGTTTCACTTACGATAAAAAAGATGTTGATTACGACAGAACAACTTATGGTGGTTTGCAAACTACGGATGTAGCTTTGCTTGCGCTTAAAACTGCGGTTTATAGCAACCAACAATTTAATACGAATATAGAAAACAATAATTTTTCGGGTAACTTAACCATTTCTTATCGCCCAACGGATAGAATAAATGCCTACGGTACTTTTTCAACGGCCTATAAACCAGTTGGAGTTAATGTTGGAGGTTTGCCAACAACTTCTACCGGAGCAGCAGATTTATCTTTGGCTGTTGTAAAACCAGAGTATGTTCAGCACTACGAATTAGGTGTTAAAACCAAGCCAACCAAAGGTGCAATTTTAAATGTAACGGCTTTCAATACCGATATCAAAGATTATCAAACTAATGTGCAGTCGCCACAGCTGGGTGTGAATAGAGGTTATTTAGCTAACGCTGAGAAGGTTAAAGTTAAAGGTTTAGAGATTGATGGAACCTATCAGTTAGAAAGATTCTTAACCTTAAATGCTGCGGTGGCTTACCTGGATGGCAAGTATGTGGAATTCACAAATGCACCACTTCCATTAGAAGAAACTGGTCATACAGAAACTATAAATGGTGTAGCAACTCAAGTAGCATTTAAAGATGCTTCTGGTGGCAGATTGCCAGGTATTTCTAAATGGAATATTTCTGGTGGGGCGGAGTTTAGTTTAAAAGGAAATTTAGCTACAAAAGAGGGTAGATATTTCATAGCCGGAGATGTAAGCTATCATTCTAATTATTCTTCTAATCCAACGCCGTCTAGCGTTTTAAATGTTAATGGCTACGGTTTAATAAATGCCCGTTTAGGATTTAAATCTGATAAATTCTCGTTTTTTGCCTGGAGTAGAAATATTGGAAACAAAAATTATTTCGAGCAATTACAGGCTGCGGCAGGTAACTCTGGGTTATATGCAGGCGTACTCGGCGACCCAAGAACTTACGGTTTAACGTTGCGTTATGCTTTTTAAAAAGTGACGAATTTTTACAAAAATCTTTTTCTCTATTGTATTTGGTTAGAAGGCGTCGATTTATTCGGCGCTTTTTTTGTTAGAAATTTTACATAAACCTGAGAGGTTTGATGGGGCATTTAAAATTAACCATTGTTTCTTTTGCCGGCCGAAGTAAATAAACTTTATAGAACGGAAAGCCCGCAGTTCCGGTTTTTTACCGGAAGAGGACTTGCAGTGATAGAAGGACAAACATTGAAATTAACTTCTGAAATTGCTTTTCAAAAAGCTGAAAAAATATTAATTAAGAACTTTGTGCAGAATTAAAATTTACAGAGCGGCGATAAAATCTTAACTTCGGTAAATTTTAAATCTGAATGAATAAGCTTAGAGCAGTTTGTGTATACTGTGGTTCTAATTTTAATGGCGATGAAACCTTGCGTAAAGCCATCAAACAATTAGCAGAAACACTGGTTAAACAAGAAATTAGATTGGTTTACGGTGGCGGAAGTGTCGGTGTAATGGGTGTTTTAGCCAACGATATATTAGCATTAGGCGGTTTGGTTACCGGCGTTATTCCACAGTTTTTAATGGATAAAGAAGTTGGACATAAAGGTGTTACAGAAATGATTGTAACGGAAAACATGCATCAACGGAAGCAAAAAATGGCCGATTTAAGCGATGGCTTCGTGATTTTACCTGGTGGTTTTGGTACACTTGAAGAATTTTTTGAAGTGCTTACCTGGTTACAATTAGGTTTACACAATAAACCAATTGGTGTTTTAAACGTTAGCGGTTTTTACGATCCACTTTTTGCACAAATGGAAATGATGGTACAAAGCAAATTTCTTAAATCTGCAAACCGCGATTTAGTTTTTAACGAGGCTGATTCAGAAATTTTAATTGATAAAATGGATAATTTTTCAGCAATTCCAGATGAAGTTTGGTTTAGAGAGAGAAACCTATCATAACAAGCAATTTCAAATAAACAACAAATAATTTTTAAACCGCCATAAGTTAAACGCAAGGGCGATAAAATATATTACAATGCAAATCATTACTTCTCACGCAGAATTTGAACAATTTCTTGGTAAAGAATTGGGTGTTTCTTCATGGCATACCATCAGTCAAGAACAAATTAATAAATTTGCGGATGCTACTTTAGACCATCAATGGATTCATGTTGATGAAGAAAGAGCACAAAATGAAGGGCCTTTTAAAGCAACTATAGCCCATGGTTATTTAACGCTTTCGTTAATTCCCTATTTATGGAAACAGATTGTTGATATCCAAAATTTGAAAATGGAAATCAATTATGGTATCGAAAGTTTAAGATTTGCTCAACCAGTTATTGTAAATAGTAACATTAGGTTGAAAGCAAAATTATCATCTATTGTAAACTTGAGAGGTGTAACGAAAGTTCACATGGGTATAGAAATGGAAATTGAAGACCAAAAGAAACCTGCTTTCACTGGTGAGGTTGTGTTTTTATATCATTTTATTACGACATAATTTGCCATTTCTTAATCTGCAAGGAATAGGGTGGTGTATAATTGTTACTCTGTTCTTTGTAAGTAAATTTTAATCCTTTTTGAATTTCTTTTTGATGTAGTCACTGAGTGATGCATCTTCCAAATCTTCTAAATTGCTCAGTTCTAATTCTAAAGCTTTTGTGCTGATTTGAATTTCTATTAATGAAATAATAAGCGAAATCATAAAGAAGATTAAGCTTAAAGCAAAAAGTATTTCTGCAACAATATTCCATTCTAGATAAATAAAGAACATACAAAATAGGCAACTTGCAAAACTCAAAACGCCATATGCTTGCATATTTTTTATAAGTCTTAATCGATAGCGAAGATTCTTGATTTGATTTTGCAGACCAACATTTTTTTCTCCTTCTTCGTACTTTGCTTTTAAACTTCTTACCAAAGCCGCCAATGCTAAAAAACGATTGGTGTATGCTAACATAATTAAACTGATAGCAGGAAATAATAATGCGGGGATGTTTACAGTGAGTTCCATTGTTAGCGTTTGCATCAAAAATATTATTTTAAATGGAACTTTTAGGTTTAACCACAAAGAACGCAAAGTTTTTCGCAAAGCATGAAAGTTTTAACTATTTAGAACACTAAGTTTTCACAAAGGGAAAATACCTTAGCTCAGGTATGGTCGTAGTAAAAAAAACTTTGATAGGGTGAGGTTTTACTTAATCTCCAAGTTTTTTCCTTGCGGTTAAAACTCATCGTGTACCAGAAACCGTTTTGGTCACCTCGATTTTTCTAAAATAAAATTTAAATTGCCGCCATGAATATCGAATTCAATAAAAACGAAGATGTAAATAAGCAGTTAGTTTACGAACTGAAAACTAAACTCAAAAAAATATATTTAGGTGGCGGAGAAAAGAATGCAGCCAAGCAAAAAGAAAAAGGTAAGTTATTGGCTCGAGAGCGAATTGCCTACTTAATTGATAAAGAATCCGAATTTTTGGAAATTGGTGCATTCACCGCCGACGGCATGTACGCAGCTCAAGGCGGTTGTCCATCTGCAGGTGTGGTTTGCGGCATTGGTTATGTGAGCGGCAGACAATGTATGATTGTAGCTAACGATGCTACTGTGAAAGCAGGTGCCTGGTTTCCGATGACGGCTAAGAAAAATCTTCGTGCTCAGGAAATTGCCATGGAAAACCGTTTGCCGGTAATTTATTTGGTAGATAGTGCGGGTGTTTATCTGCCCATGCAGGATGAGATTTTCCCCGATAAAGAACACTTCGGTCGAATGTTTCGCAACAATGCAATAATGTCTTCCGAAGGAATTGTACAGATTTCTGCAATTATGGGCGCTTGCGTTGCCGGGGGTGCTTATTTGCCAATTATGAGTGATGAAGCCATGATTGTTGATAAAACAGGTTCGGTGTTTTTAGCGGGTTCGTATTTGGTAAAATCTGCAATTGGCGAAGAAGTAGATAACGAAACTTTAGGTGGGGCAACTACACACTGCGAAATTTCTGGCGTTACCGATTATAAACATCCAAATGATGAAGCTTGTTTAGATAGCATTCGTAACATCATGAGCATGCTTGGTGCGCCACAAAATGCAGGCTTTGATAGAATTAAGCCTGCTAAGCCTAAAGAAAAGGAAGAAGAGCTATATGGTATTATTCCTGAAAATCGCGACAAGCAATATGAAATTATGGACATTATTAACCGCTTGGTTGATAATTCTGAATTTGAAGAATATAAGCAAGGTTACGGACAGAGTATTGTTTGTGGCTTGGGTAGAATTGATGGTTGGGCCGTTGGAATTGTAGCAAACCAGCGCAAGGTTGTAAAATCGAAAAAAGGAGAGATGCAGTTTGGTGGCGTAATTTATTCTGATAGTGCAGATAAAGCCAGCCGTTTTATTATGAATTGCAATCAGAAAAAAATCCCATTAGTTTTCTTGCAAGATGTAACAGGATTTATGGTAGGTAGTCGCTCCGAGCATGGCGGTATTATAAAAGATGGTGCGAAAATGGTTAATGCTGTAGCCAATTCTGTTGTGCCAAAATTCACCATCGTAATGGGAAATTCTTATGGTGCTGGTAATTATGCCATGTGCGGTAAAGCTTACGATCCGCGTTTAATTTATGCCTGGCCAACAGCAAAAATAGCAGTAATGGGTGGCGCTCAGGCAGCAAAAACCTTATTGCAAATTCAAGAAGCATCCTTAAAAGCAAAAGGAGAAATAATCACTCCAGAAAAAGAAGCTGAACTTTTAAAAGAAATTACAGACAGGTATGATAGTCAAACAACACCATATTATGCTGCATCGCGACTTTGGGTAGATGGAATTATCGACCCGTTAGAAACCCGAAAAGTAATTTCAATGGGCATTGAAGCGGCTAATCAATCGCCAATTACTAAAAAGTTTAATGTTGGAATTATACAGACGTAATCGATTTTAATTACCTAAACTATGTTTGGATTATTTGGTAAAAAAAGCAAGAAAATTACCATTGCTGATAAAATTTGGATATCAGAGCATGCAAAATTTAATGCCTGTGTGGAGTTAATAAGATCAAATCCTAATGTTGTATTTGTAGCTTGGTTCGAAATGACCAAACAAAGTCTTCAAACTTATCTTCAAGAAAATCATTTCCAGGAACGAGTATATTTAGCCGACCACTTAAATGTAAACCAAAAAGGTAAAGAATTAATTTTTATCGAACATCACCCTTTGCAATTAGAAGAGCAAAAGAAAGCTGTTGAATTAGATTTAAGTGATATAACGGTTTATTCATCCTTATCTGAACCTTTTTTTGAATTATTTAATGGAGAAAAAATAATAAATTTAATGCGAAAAATGGGTGTTGAAGAATTTGAAATGCTGGAAAATTCCATGATAACAAATTCTATCAAAAAGGCTCAGAAAAAAATAGCTTCAAAAGTGATTTTAAACATTCCGGCGAGGTCGCAACGCGATTGGCTTATCAATGCAGGTATAAATAATAAATCCTTTTAAAGTATAAATAGGCTTTTAAATTCTGCCAAATATTTAATCCAATTTATGAAATTCCTTACCATTCTTTTTGTTTTCCTGCAAATTAGTTCTTTCGCTCAAAATGCAAGTAAGATACATAACGAGGCCATCTTAATCGATACTCATGGCGATATTTTGTTCAATCAGATTAAATCTGGAATTGATATTGGTAAACTTCAAACTAAAGGAAATTTCGACTTGGTAAGGGCAAAGCAAGGTGGCTTAGATGTGCAATTCTTTTCTATTTGGTGCGATGAAACTGGAGGCTATGCCGTTGCAAATAGAGAGATAGATTCTTTATACAGTTTAATCAAAAGATACCCGGATAAAATACAACTTGTAACCACAGCAACTGATTTAGAAAAAGCAGTTAAGCAACAAAAATTAGCGGCGATGATAGGTGTAGAGGGTGGGCACATGATTGAAAATCGGTTAGATTATATTGATAGTTTGGCTAAAAGAGGCATGACATATCTAACCTTAACATGGAACAACAGTTCGCCTTGGTCAAGCTCTGCTGCCGAAGAAACATCGGGTAAAGTAAAACCTCAAAATGCCGGACTAAACGATTTTGGTAAGCAAGTTGTTAACCGTTTGAACCAACTTGGCGTGATGGTCGATTTATCTCATGTTGGTGAGAAAACTTTTTATGATGCCATCGCAGCGAGTTCAAAGCCAATCATTGTATCTCATAGTTGCGCTTATGCAATAAATCCGGTTCCACGAAATTTAAAAGATGAGCAAATTAAAGCGGTTGGGAAAAACGGCGGCGTGGTTTGTATTAATTTTTATAGTGGTTTTTTAGATTCAACATTCAATACAAAGCAAAAAGCTTTCTTTGCTAAATATGATGCAGAACTTAAAGTTTTAAGCACCAAATACGGCAGAAGCAATGCGATTGATAGCTTAGTTTTTAATCATTCAGCAGATGCTGATGCGATTCGCCCACCAGTTGCTTTGCTGGTAAAACACATTAATCATATTGTGAAATTAATAGGAGTAGAACATGTTGGTTTAGGTGCAGATTTTGATGGTGCAGAATCTTTCCCTTTAGGCATAAACAGTGTTGCCGATTATCCAAAAATCACAGCAGAACTTATTAAAAATGGTTATTCAGAAGCAGATATTAATAAAATACTCGGAGGAAATGTGATTAGAGTTTTAAGAGCCAATAAAGGAAAATAAGCTTTGGTCACTGTTTTTTTTATCAAAAAATAAATTTAGTATCTTTAGATCGAATTTTTTAATGAAAAATATCAAAGATGAATTACAAAATATCATTGTCGGCGATGGACGAATTGGCGATGCAAGCCAACTCAAAAAAGCACAAAATTTCCTTAGAAGAAATGAGGAAACAAGCCTCAGAATTGAAAAACAGGAGTATCTCAAAAGTGAAGAAGAAATCAGTTTAATCGCTTTTGCTGAAAAAGAAAATCTATTTTATCGAGAGGAAATTTCCGAAGATGAATATATTAGCGCTGGTGCCGAACAAAAAGTTTATCGCTTTGATGATATCCATGTTGTCAAATTAAATGATTCAATATTTTATGAATATTGTCTTGATTACTTCAATAGTCTGCTAGTTCATAATTTTTTCTTTAATCTACTGCGTACCAATTTTTAGGTTTTAAATTAATAAACGGGAAGCTTTTTGCTGTTGTAAAACAAGAGTTTATTAAAGCAAATGAACTTACTGATTTAAATCAGGTAAAAGAATTTTTATTATTTAATGATTTTTTTAACAATAGAAATAACGACTATATAAATAAAGAATTGGGAATTATTTTGGAGGATTTACATGATGAAAACGTGCTGACTAACGATGGTATTATTTATTTTATTGATACCATATTTTACTTAACTGTAAATTTTTACAAGTAGAACTAATTAATATTTGTACTCATGTAAATGTTTTTGCTTGGAGACAACTGTTAATAAGTAAACTATGTTGACAATGCGCACTTGCCAACAATTATTTAAAGCGTTAAATTTGTATTTCAATTATCGAATTTCAAACACACAATATAATGTCACAAGAAAACGAGCACGTTCAGTGTTTAATTATAGGTTCTGGTCCTGCTGGTTATACTGCAGCAATTTATGCAGCCAGAGCTGATTTAAAGCCAATTATGTACACTGGTATGCAAGCTGGTGGTCAGTTAACACAAACAACTGATGTAGAAAATTTCCCTGGTTATCCTCAAGGTATTATGGGCCCAGAGATGATGGAAGATTTCCGCAAGCAGGCAGAACGTTTTGGCACAGATATCCGTTTCGGTTATGTAAGTTCTGTAGATTTTTCTTCTACACCACACAAAGTTGTGATAGATGAAATTAAAACCATTACAGCTGATACAGTAATTATTGCAACTGGCGCAACTGCAAAATGGTTGGGTTTACCAAGCGAACAGCAATACAATGGTTTTGGTGTTTCTGCTTGTGCAGTTTGCGATGGTTTCTTCTTTAAAGGGCAAGATGTAGCTATTGTTGGTGCTGGCGATACAGCTGCCGAAGAAGCAACTTATTTGGCTAAGCTTTGTAAAACGGTTCACTTATTGGTTCGTAGAGATGAGTTCAGAGCATCAAAAACAATGGTTGCCCGCGTTCTGGCTACTCCGAATATTATAGTTCATTACAATACCGAAACTCAGGAAATTGTAGGTAACGGTAAAAACGTTACCGCAGTTAAAGTTTTAGATAACAAAACTAACATCACTTCAGAGATTCCGGTTGAAGGTTTCTTTGTTGCTATTGGCCACAAACCAAATACAGATATTTTTAAAGGTCAGTTGGATATGGATGAAACCGGTTATTTATTAACTAAACCAGGCTCAACTTTAACTAATATCGAAGGCGTTTTCGCTTGTGGCGATGTTCAGGATATGTACTACAGACAAGCAGTTACTGCTGCAGGTTCTGGCTGTATGTCTGCACTCGATGCAGAGCGATATTTGGCAGCAAAAGAACATCCGGTTGAAGCGTAAAATCATTTGATATTTTTTCTAAAGAGAAATCTGAGTAAGGTTTCTCTTTTTTTGTAAAGCAAGGTTTTTCGCATTTATTAAAGTCATTCAGGCTTTACGCTTTAGCTTTTCCCTGGCTCAACCGCGCTGCTAAAAGGATATCGCTGCAATCCTGTTTAGTACATTTGCAGCAGTAATTCTTTGGCTAATTTATCCTGCAAAATTTTTAAAACTTTAAAATTCCGAGAGAATATCCAAATAAAATGTTCTGATAACTGGAAAGGTCAAACGTTTGATTATGATTGTAACGAAAAAGTGAGGTTAAGGTTGTCCCTGTTATATCTATCTTAGTTTGATTTAAATGAAACTTATTTTAACCTAAAAACACATCATGAACAAAGCATTATCGATTTTTATTGGCGTATTAATCAGTAGTGGTGCATTTGCGCAGAGTGACCCAAACCTTGGGATTATTCCTGTACCCGTATCAATTACAAAAGCAAATGGCAGTTTTATTTTAGATAAAACAACTATTTTGGTAAATCAAAGCATCGACGGCGCAAAGATGGCTGATTTATTAAACGCATTTATTGTTAATAAAGCTGGTTTTGCTTTAAGAGAAGCAAAAATTACTCAACAAAATCAAAAAAGTATAGTTTTAACATCGGTTGGTGCAGAAAAATTGCCTGCCGAAGGTTACACAATTAAAGTTACTCCAACTCAAATTATTCTTACTGGTAAAGGTGCTGGGTTATTTTATGCCGTTCAATCTGCTATGCAAATGATGCCTGCTAAAGTTGCAGATAAAATTACAATTCCTGCCGTTAATATTAACGATTATCCTCGCTTCGGTTATCGTGGAACAATGCTGGATGTAAGTCGTCATTTCTTTCCAATTTCATTTATCAAAAAATACCTTGATCAGCTAGCTTATTATAAAATTAACACCTTTCATTGGCATTTAACTGATGATCAGGGTTGGAGATTGGAAATAAAGAAGTATCCAAAATTAACTTCAGTAGGTTCATCAAGAAACGGAACTATAATTGGCAATTATCCTGGAAATGGTAATTATTTAACTGAGGTTAAAGGTTTTTACACGCAAGATGAAGCGAAAGAAATTGTTAAGTACGCGGCTGAACGATACATAACCGTAATTCCTGAAATCGAGTTGCCGGGCCATGCTTCGGCTGCAATTGCTGCGTACCCAGAGTTAAGTTGTTTCCCTGATAGAGATACCTTTATTAGTGATAAAACGCCCTGGTCGGGCAGTAGAAAAGGCAAACAGGTACAACAAACCTGGGGTGTTTTTGATGATATATTCGTGCCTTCGGAAAATACATTTACAATGCTGAATAATATTTTGGATGAAGTTATTGCAATTTTTCCTTCAAAATATATTCATATAGGTGGTGATGAAGCTCCAAAAACATATTGGAAAGAATCTCCGTTTTGCCAGGCCTTAATGAAAGAAAAAGGTTTAAAAGATGAGCATGAATTACAAAGTTATTTTATTCAGACAATAGAAAAACATGTAAATGCAAAAGGCCGTTCTATTATTGGTTGGGATGAAATTTTAGAAGGTGGTTTGGCGCCAAATGCAACAGTAATGAGTTGGAGAGGAGAAGACGGTGGAATTGCCGCAGCTCAACAGAATCACGATGTGATTATGACGCCAGGTTCTATGGGTTTGTACATCGATCATAAACAATCTAATTCGCCCGATGAGCCAGTTACAATAGGTGGTTTCGCCCCTTACCAAAAAATTTACGGATATGATCCAATTCCGAAAGTTTTAACTGCAGACCAAAGAAAATATATAAAAGGTGTGCAAGCAAATATGTGGACAGAATACATTAAAACACCCGAAAAGGCAGAAAATCATGCTTTCCCACGCATTATGGCTTTATCAGAAATTGCCTGGGGCCAGGTAGAACGTAAAGATTTAAAGAATTTTTCTGAAGAACGCTTACCAGCGCACTTAGCACGATTAGATAAAATGAATATTAACTTTTGGGTACCTACTCCAATTGGCCAAAGTGATAAGCCTTTAACAGGTGGTGATTTTACCATCGATTTAAAAGTTCCAGTTACTGGGGCTAAAATTTATTATTCTTTGGATGGTTCCCGACCTTCTGAAAATGCATTTTTATATACTGAACCAATAAAAGTAACTGTTCCACAAGGCGAAAAAAGAACTTTAAAAACCATTGTGGTAGTACCTAGCGGAAGAAGAAGTGTTACAACAGAAACCATTATGAATAATGGTGCACCCGAAGTTAAAGCAGAAGCTAAAAAATAAAATCTTTTGTTTTAAAAAGCTATTTTCTTAATTTGGTAAAACATAAAAATGTCCCAGATAAAATGAAAATAAGAAACTATACTTTACAGCATCTTTTGCTTTTAGCAGGGATGCTGTTTTGTTTTGCCTGCACCGAAGCCGAGCCACCGAAAGAAGTAAAAATAGAAAACAATAAAACGGAAAAGAATCCATTTAGGTTTTACAAAGATATTGAGGTAAAACCAGGCTTGAATTTTGAAATTGTGAGCTGGGGTAAGGGAGTTGATTCGATCGGAGGTTATCAAATTTTAATGTCAGATTCGGTTAAAAGTAATTTCAAATCTGTAGCAGTAGAAAGAAAGGGGATTATTACTGATGTTTGGAACATGGATTTAGATAATGATGGAAATCCTGAATTGTATGTTCAGCTTTTAAGCAATAAAAATGTATTGGATTTAAATGTATTTGAATATGCTGGAGGAAATTTCAATAAAATAGGTTTCCCGTCATTAAGCTCAAATCAAAAGAAGGGTTATAATGGAGAAGACAACTTTTTTATTAAGAATGGCGATTTATTCCGTTCCTTTCCCGTTAAAAATGAAGCTGATTCTACTAAAAAGATATTAAAAACATATCAATATAGGTTAAATGGCAATAGCTTTTCTACAAACGAGATTAAACCTGAATAATGGAAGGTAAAAAATTTTCAATCCTGGATAGAATTAAGAGTTTTAAATATGCTTTTGAAGGATTAAAGTTTTTTTTTGTGAATGAACATAATGGAAGAGTTCATTTTGGAGCTGCATTTTTTGCAATTGGGTTATCTTTTTACTTAAAAATATCGAATTTAGAATGGATAGCCATTATTTCAGTAATTGCTGTAGTTTTTACTGCTGAAATATTTAATTCTGCCATAGAAAAACTTGCAGATGCAGTTACCTTAGAAATTAATCCTCAAATAAAAATAATTAAAGATTTAGCCGCTGGAGCAGTATTGGTTACTGCTGTTTTGGCTGCTCTGGTTGGAGGTATAATTTTCTTGCCTAAATTATTTTGATGCAGAAGCGGCCTTAGATTCTACCATTTTATCGCTTATAATTTTATCCCAACGGTCTTGCATTTTATGGTTGCTACCATGCTCGGTTTCTTCGTCATAATTTTTCTGCATCGTATCAAAGTAATTGCTTATTTGATTTGCCAAATCTGAAATTTGGGCCTTATAGTTTTTTACAGAATAGGTACGGTTTTTAAGAACCCGGTCTGCTTCCATCAATAAAATGTATTGTATGTTCACGTGGCCTTGTTCGTGGTGCAAAAGGTTTTGTCTCGCTTCCTCCGATTTAACCTTATCGAGTTTAACCCACGATCGATTTTTATCAATACTCACTTCATTTTGTAATTTTATCTCAACCCGATTGCGGTAAATAGTAGAGCCATAGCTATACTTCCAGGTCATTGCAGTAAGGGCGTAATAGGGAGAGTTATTATCTGGTTTTCCTTTAAAATGTATATTCCAATCTAACTGAACAGGTTCTGTGAAATCCTGCTTAAATGATGCAAGAGGAAAGATCAATAGAAATAAAAAAAGGCAAAGCAAGTTTTTCATAGACAAAAGCTATTGAAAAAACCGTGCCTAAATTAATCTTATTCGGAGATTTGCCCGCTTATGCGCTCAAATTTTTCTATCAATAACGAAATTCTTTCTTTCTCCCGTTTTATAACTGCCTTTCTTAAAATTGTAGAGCAAAATAACATCCATAAAAAAGTTAGGGCAATTGCAGTAAATCTTAGGGTTACGCTTAAATGTGCCAATACTTCTACAAAATAAAATATCAATCCTAAAGATAAAGCAACTACATAAAACCAATAAAGCGAATTGTATAATTTATAGCGGTTTAATTGATAGGTTTTTAAATTGCTTAAATACTCTTTTGGATGAACAGTAAAGTCTGTTTTTGAAATTAATCTATAATCGCGGTAAAGAATTAAAGTATAGACGCCAATTGCGATAATGGTAATGCTAATACCCACATGAGTGGTCCATGACTCGAAATGGAAAAATATCCATAGTGCAGCAATAATTATAAATGAAGCAAGCATACCTAGTATGTTTAAAGCCGATTTTAACTTTAATCCATTCACTTCTTTCTTCACCTGTTGCAACATTTCATCAGCAGAAACTTTAACTTCTACCTCGTGCTTTTGCCACAACTCCTGTATTTGATCAAACGCTTGCATACTGGCTATATAGTTCTGTTAATTTTTGTTTAATACGGTGGATTTTTACTCTCAAATTGCCCTCACTAATTCCTGAAATATCTGCAATTTCGTGGTATGGTAATTCATCCAAAACCATTGTAATAATTAAACGATCGTTTTCTTCGAGTTTAGAAATGCAGGTGTATAGTAAAGCAACCTGCTCATTCTTTTCCGAAAACTCTTCAATTTTATTTTCTATTATATTATCTGTTAACTCATCTTTTGCCTGTCTTTTTTCTGAACGTAAATAAGTTAAACAGGTATTTACGGCAATTCTATATATCCAGGTTGAGATAAGAGATTTGTTTCTGAATTTATCGAGATTTTGCCAAACTTTTAAAAACGTTTCCTGTAAAAGATCATTTGCTGCATCAGTATCGCC
This sequence comes from Pedobacter jamesrossensis, assembly GCF_042650905.1. NCBI lineage: Bacteria > Pseudomonadati > Bacteroidota > Sphingobacteriia > Sphingobacteriales > Sphingobacteriaceae > Pedobacter > Pedobacter jamesrossensis. The sequence continues at coordinate 17,674 of NZ_JBHSBY010000007.1, forward strand.
AGTATAACCGTAACATAAATGGAATATTTTTTTGGAATTCGAATCGAAGATCTCCTTAAATAACTTGTCTTTTTGTTCCATTTAATGGGTTGTGATTACGTTTTAGATGTTTAGTTGTGTTTTTTGTTACAGCGAAAATCAAAATTAGATTAATTTTTCATTGCACAAAAAATCAAAATTTGTTACAAGCGGTAAATATCGTAGTTTTACCAAATTAACAGAGCCACAAACTTATATTATTCATGAAGAAAAACAAACTCACGCTATTTATTTTTATTGCGCTGATTGCAGGGATTGCTTTAGGCTACATTTTAAACGTTAATTCAATCGATGTTTATAATCAAAATATACTTAATGCTGATGCAAAAGTTAAAAGTATAGAGGTAAGTATTGTAAAATCTACAGATACTACAACCGCTCAGTTTATACAACTTAAAGCAGACAAAAAACTAAATGTTAAAATCAAAAAAGAAAACGAAGAAATTCGTGAAAAGAAATTAGAGTATTTTACTTTACTAAGCGATATTTTCCTTCGACTAATCAAAATGATTGTTGCACCGTTGGTATTTACAACTTTGGTTGTTGGCGTTGCAAAGGTAGGAGATATAAAGGCTGTTGGTAGAATTGGTGGTAAAACACTTGGATGGTTTATGGCCATGTCGTTAATGTCGCTGGTTTTAGGTTTAATTTTAGTTAATGTTTTTGAGCCTGGAAAGCACATGAAATTATCACTTCCAGATCATCTAGTTAATACAGGCATTCAAAAGGCATCAATGAGTGTAAAAGACTTTATAGCACATGTTTTCCCGAAGAGTATTGCCGAATCTATGGCAAATAATGAGATTCTTCAAATTGTGGTATTTTCTTTATTCTTTGGTGTTGCAACAGCTGCAATTGGAGACTTAGGAAAGGTTGTAATTAAAGCTTTCGATGCAATAGCACACGTTATTTTAAAAATGACTGGTTACGTAATGAATTTTGCTCCGTTAGCAGTTTTTGGAGCCATGACTGCAATCATTGCGAAACAAGGCTTGTCGGTTTTAAATACTTATGCCATTTTTATTGGCGAATTTTATCTCGGTTTAGCCATTCTTTGGGCCGTATTGATTTTCTTAGGATTCCTGATTCTTAAAAAGCGAATATTCAGACTTGTAAATGATATGAAAGAACCTGCTTTGCTAGCTTTTAGTACAGCTAGTAGCGAAGCTGCATATCCTAAAACCATGATGCTTTTAGAGCGTTTTGGCTGTAAAGATAAAATTGTAAGTTTCGTTTTACCACTTGGTTATTCATTTAATTTAGATGGTTCGATGATGTACATGACATTTGCTTCGCTATTTATTGCACAGGCTTATGGTATTCATTTAGGCTTTGAGCAACAAATATCCATGCTTTTAATTTTAATGCTTACCAGTAAAGGCATTGCAGGCGTACCAAGAGCATCTTTAGTAGTAATTGCAGGTACTATTGCAAGTTTTAATATTCCTGAAGCAGGTTTGGCTTTACTAATCGGTATCGACCCCTTGTTAGATATGGGGCGTTCTGCAACCAATGTGGTAGGTAATAGTATTGCAACAGCTGTAGTTAGTAAATGGGAAGGCGAATTAAAAGACGCATAGTGTGTATTTCTGATCATTTTAATCATTCAAAATTCAATCATTAAATAATTAATAAGTCGTGTCAAGTAGAGGAAAAAAGATATTCTTAGCGCTCACCATCATCGTTCCGATGATAATTTATTGTTATATTTATTACAAGCCAATCATTCAGAATGCACCATTCCGTAAAAAAGATTTTGTATCCATGGATTATAAATGGGGGATAAAAGACCCATTAGAAAATCAATATAATTCGGCTGATAGTATTTATCAATATGTAAACAGTCGGGATTCAATAATCCGTAAAAAGGTGCCTCTAAGTAAAGATGACATTCTTTATATCCACAGCAAGGCTAATGAATTAGGTCTTTGGAATTTCCCGGATACAATTGGCACGAAGAGTTCAAAATCGTTGACAGTTCCACGTTACGATATGTTTTTCAAGTATAAAGAAAAATCTAAACATGTTGTTGTTTATGGCGATTTTGATGGAAATCCAAAACTTTTAGATGCTGCCATGCAGATGAGAAAGATAATAGAAGAAACATTAAATTTAGCAGAGAAAAGAAGCGGTAAGTAACACTCATTTTCTGTTTTTAAAAGCTTTAATGAAATGCTGATAATCGGCATTTTATTAAAGCTTTTTTGTTTTAAGATATGCTGTAAAAACTGGAGCTACACTTTAATATAATCTTGATAATCAGATATATTTTATTTGTTTGGAAAAGAACGCTCAGTAATTATTTGGGTTAATCAGTCTCGCTTTCACTTCAACAAAAGCAGAACAAGCTTTTTGCTTTCGCTACAATCGGGTTTAATTATAAAGGTTTGCTGGGTAGGGAATCGTAAATGTTAAATTTGCTGGGCGCTAACGCTATTTATTTCACTAAACTGCATTATTTAAACCTGATGGAAATGGAAAGCCCGGAGCGTAGCGAGGACTTGAAATGTACAGCAGGACAGGAGTATGCTAAGAATAACCGAACTTTGCTTTTCTAATTTTAATTGGAAATTCATGGTGAAAGCTAATTAGCCTATTGGGGTATCTTCTAAAATAATGGCTTGATAGATTTTAGTTTAAATTATTTTTAATATGTGTTTGTGTGTTAATAGTATTTGTTCTATATTTGCACCTCGTTAAATAAAAATTATAAAACTAATATTTAAACAATGTACGCAATAGTAAATATAGCAGGACAGCAATTTAAAGTTGCTAAAGACCAGCACCTTTTTGTACACAGATTGCAAGGAGATGAAGGCGCTAGTATTGAATTTGATAATGTATTGTTGGTTGATAATGGTGGTGCAATCACTGTAGGGGCTCCTGCAGTTAAAGGTGCTAAAGTTTCAGCAACTATCGTATCTCATTTAAAAGGTGATAAAGTAATCATTTTCCACAAAAAACGTAGAAAAGGTTACAAAAAGAAAAACGGTCACCGCCAGTTTTTCACTAAGATTCAGATTTCTGACATCACTCTATAATTAATTGTTAACCCAATAATTCACTATTTAGTGAGTTACAAAATATAAAATCATGGCACACAAAAAAGGAGCCGGTAGTTCGAAAAACGGACGTGAATCGCATAGTAAGCGTTTAGGTATTAAAGTTTTCGGTGGTCAATTAGCTATCGCAGGTAACATTTTAGTACGTCAACGTGGTACAAAACATCACCCTGATAAAGGTGTTGGTATTGGTAGAGATCATACTTTATTTGCTTTAGTTGATGGTACTGTAGTTTTCAGAAAAAAAGCTGATAACAAATCTTACGTTTCCATTCTTCCTATTACAGAAGCTGAAATTGAGGCAGCAGTTGCGAAAGCACCTAAAGCTAAAAAAGAAGCTGCAGCTGTAGAGGTAGTTGCAGAAGCACCAGCTAAAAAAGCGCCTGCTAAAAAAGCAGTTAAAAAAGACGAAGCTACTGAAGAAGCTGCAGCTGCAGAATAATTAGTATGTAACTTATATTAAAAGCCATTCTGATTTTTCAGAATGGCTTTTTTGCGTTTAATAATATTTAACAAAGTTAAAAGTCTGTTAAATAACACTTTTTAACAACTCCTCGCGATAAATTAGCACAAAAATATATCGCAATGAATTTTAAAATAAGCAGTCTTATTGTACTGGTTCTAGCTTTGATAAGCCTCTCTCTAAAAGCACAAGATGTTGAGGAGAATATTCGAATGACAAAGCCTTTTAAAGCAGATGGAATATCTAATGAATGGGATGAACCGCTTAACCAATATAATGATGCAACTAAGCTCGCTTTTGCTTTAGCTAACGATGATAAAACCTTTATATCATTATAGAATCTTTAGACCCGCAAACTACTTTTAGTATTTTACATGGAGGCATTACTTTAAATATAAATACTCAGGGCAAAAAGAAGGATGGCATTAAGTTAACTTTTCCTTTAATAGAGAGACCGATTATATCAAAAGATGTTGAAATGCAGCGCAATGGAGATAAGAATCTAACAGAATTTGGGAATGATAATAACATGCAGAATCCGGCTTCTATGAGTAAAAGCATTATGATTTCAGGTTTTAAAAATATTAAAGATGGAGACTTACCTGTTTTAAATGAGTATGGTATAGAAACGGGTATGAGTATTCATCCTAACAGAGATATGATTTATGAATTAAGCATCCCATTAACTCGGTTAGAAGTAAATTTAGATATGAAGCAGCCATTGGTTTATAATATAAAAATTAACCAACCAGCTAAACCTGATTTTAAAAAAGGTAGTAGACCAGAAGGATCAGGTAGAGCTGGAGGAAAAGGTGGAATGGGCATGGGTGGTGGTCGCGGTGGTATGAGAGGTGGTAGACAAAGACCACAAGGAGGGAGCAGCGATAGAATCGAATCTAAAAATGCTGATTTTTGGATTAAATATAAACTTGCAAAATCTTAATCCAAAAATCAATAAATAAAGCTGCTTTAATTTTAAGTTGGCTTTTTAATATTGCCTTGCCATTAATTGGCTGGTTAAATCTAAAATATTAGCTTTTGCTTCATCGCTAACATTTATCTGCTTCATGAGGTTTAAAGCCTTATTTAAATAAGCATTCATTGTTTCTTTTGCAATATTTCTGATGTTTAGCGCATCATAAACTTGAGTAACAGCTTCAACTTTCTCATTTACTGCAAATTCTTTAAGTTTTATCAAGCTATTTAGTAACTCCAGATTTTTACCTTCAGCAAGTTCTAAAGCTTTTAATAAAAGAAATGTTTTTTTGTTAGCGATAATATCGCCGCCCACCTGCTTACCAAATTTTTCTGGGTCGGCATAAACATCTAAAATATCATCTTGCAATTGAAACGCAATACCAATATTTTCTCCAAACTGATAAATTAAATCTGCGTCTTTTTCTGAAGCTTCTCCTATAATTGCGCCCAATTTTAAAGCTCCGCCAAGTAAAACGGCAGTTTTTAACCTAATCATGTCAATGTATTCGTCAATACTTACATCGTTACGCTCTTCAAATTCCATATCAAGCTGCTGGCCTTCACAAACGCCTTGAGCCGTAGCATTGAAAGTATCTAGTACATCTTTTAGGAAAACAGGATTTACTTTTGCAAGATTTTTGTTGGCTTCAACCATCATTACATCGCCGCTTAAAATGGCCGTATTGGTACTCCATTTTTCGTGAACAGTTGCTTTGCCTCTACGTAAAGGCGCATTGTCCATAATGTCGTCGTGTACGAGTGTAAAGTTGTGAAAAACCTCTATCGCCATAGCCGCATTAATAGAATGATTAGCGTCCTTCCCAAATAGTTCTGTTGCCATTAATACCAATAATGGGCGAACTCTTTTACCGCCAAGATTAATGATATAGGTTATAGGGTCGTAAAGTTGTTTAGGGTTTTCGGGAAACTTTAAGTTTTTGATTGCTGTTTCTAAAACTTCTTGTAATTGTAATATGCTAGACATTATTTATTTTAAGGATTAATCATTGTGCCGAAGGCATTCTGACCTTCCATCATCTTACTGAATTTATCTTCGAGTGATGTTTGCTTAACGATTGGATTATTTCGCCAAAAATCGGCATTATATTTTATAGATTCTACAATATTTTTGTCTTTAGTATCTCTTTTTACGCTTTGAAAACTTTCGTTCTTTAAAGAATCATCTTCCTGATAAACGGTTAATAAAGAACTTACAATGGCGCTTAAATCAGAGGAACGCATTCTATCCATATAATTTACAGATAGATACATTTTGGTTGAAATGCTTTCCAAAACGCTAACGCTATCTGATGTACTTTTAAAAGTTGCAATTGTTTTTACTATTGGAGGGTATTTAAAATTAGAGCCGTTACTTAAATTCATCGGCAGATTTAATATATTATTTTCTAACCGATAGATTTTTAAGTCTTCTGTGCCAACATAATACGTAGAATTTGTGTAGAATTGTTTTTTGCCAGCCTTTTTAATTTTGCAGGTAATTACCGCAATATCCTGGTCGGCCTGTTCGATATATCGTTCTACCTCAATTGTATATTTATCGAGTGTTTTTGTAGTAATAAAAGTTCCGGAATTGGGTTGTATTAAATATCCGCTCGATCCAAATGTAAAATACGACTGATTACTTAAATCAAATGCAATTTGATTTTTGCTCTCGGCAAATCTGGTTTGTTTAGCAATCCAACCAGTAGTACGGGTAACATTCCATTTAATGTCATAAAAGATTTCATGGATTTTTGTTGGGTTGTTGTTAACCGACGTTAATTGCCTGTAAAAAACTTTCAAATAATGATTCTCATCTTTGTACTTTGCTGCTTTTTCTAAAGCATTTTTTAAAATTCTTTTACCTAAATATGGATCTATTTTAACTTCTGATAAATTTATAGAAGCCTGTTTCAGCTTCACCACAAAATTATCAGATAGGCTTTTAACATCGGTTTCGCTTATCAAATAACTAACATGACTCAACTTTAGTTTTACTGGAAGATTTGAAGCCTTAATGGTAAAATCGCCATTTTCGTTTGTAATTGAAGTTGTTTGCGTACCAACAATCATTAACGATACAAATGGAATAGCTTCGCCAGTTGTTTCATCAACAACTTTTCCTTGTATAATAGTTTGGGCAAAACTTTTAATTCCTAAAGAGGCAAAAAAAAGAAACAGCAAGAGCTTTTTCATTTTATAGCTAAGATATTAATGAAAAATCTATCTGGCGTTTAGCTAAATCTACTTTTTTCACTCTAATCATAACTTCATCACCCAATTGGTATTTTTTCTTTTTTCGTTGACCAATTATGCAATAGTTTTTCTCATCGAGAACGTAAAAATCATCAGAAATATCGCGTAAGCGAATCATACCTTCGCATTTATTTTCCTCGATTTCTACATACATTCCCCATTCTGTAACACCAGATATAATGCCTTTATAATCTTCGCCGATATTATTTTCGAGGTATTCTGCCTGTTTGTATTTTATTGATGCACGCTCAGCTTCAGCTGCTCGTTTTTCCATTGCAGAAGAGTGTGCGCTGGCAACTTCGTAAAATTCTGCATCTGCAGATTTTCCACCGTCTAAATAAGTTTGTAATAAGCGATGTGCCATTACATCGGGATAACGGCGAATTGGTGAGGTGAAATGTGTGTAGTATTCAAAAGCTAAACCATAATGACTGGTTTTCTTTGTCGTGTAAATGGCTTTTGCCATAGAGCGAATGGCTAAAGAAGTTAATATGTTTTGTTCTTTTTTGCCCTCAACATCGGCCATTAAATGGTTTAAAGATTTAGCAATTTCCTTATCAGATTTTGTATTTATTTTATAACCAAACCTTGAAGCAAATGTTGCAAAAGTGTTCAAAGTTTCCATGTTAGGCGAGTCGTGAACCCGATATACAAATGTTAACTTCTTTTCGCCTTTTTGTTTTTTAGCTACAAATTCAGCCACTTTTCGGTTGGCCAAAAGCATATAATCTTCGATAAGTTTATGCGCATCTTTGCGCTCTTTTACATAAACGCCAATTGGTTTTCCATTTTCATCAAGTTTAAATTTAACCTCAGTGCTTTCGAAACTGATTGCGCCATTTTTAAACTTTCTATCTCTAAGGATATAAGCCAATTCGTTAAGTTTTAAGATTTCGGTCGCGTAATCGCCAGCTTTATTTTCGATAACTTCTTGAGCTTCTTCGTAGCTGAATCTTCTGTCAGAATGGATAACTGTTCTTCCGAACCATTCGCTAACAATATTTGCATGTTCATCGAGTTCGAAAACTGCAGCAAAGCAAAGTTTATCTTCATGCGGACGAAGAGAACAAACGCCATTACTCAATCTTTCTGGTAACATTGGGATAACTCTATCAACCAGATAAACAGAAGTTGCCCTGCTGTAAGCTTCTTTATCTAAGTCGGTTCCCTGAATTACATAATGTGAAACATCGGCAATGTGAACACCAATTTCATGGTTTCCATTGGGTAGTTTTTGATAAGAAATTGCATCATCAAAATCCTTTGCATCAGCAGGGTCGATTGTAAAAGTTAAAACGCTTCTAAAATCTTTACGTTTAGAAATTTCATCAGCAGAAATTTCTTCTGGAATTGCGTTTGCTTCTTTTTCTACCTGAGGAGGGAAAGATAAAGGGAAACCATATTGCGCTAAAATCGCATTCATTTCCGTGTTATTTTCGCCCTGGTCGCCTAAAACGTGTTTAACTGTTCCTATCGGATTTTTAGCACCTTCTGGCCAATCGGTTAAGCTAACTAAAACCCTTTGCCCGTTTTTTGCTCCTAAAATATCATCTAATGGAACAAAAATATCATGAAGCATTTTTTTATCATCAGCGATAACAAACGCAAATCTATCAGATATTTTAATTACGCCTGTGAAATCAGATTTTGCCCGTTTAATAATTTCTACAACTTCGCCATCGTTTTTACGTCCATTTTTTTTGGCAAAAACATAAGCTTTAACGGTATCGCCATGAAGCGCATTCCTTAGTTTTCTTGGGGCAACAAATATGTCTTTTTCAAATTCATCTTCTGGTACAATGTACGCAGAGCCATCAGCTGTCATATCTACACGGCCAATTATGAAGTTTTGAAGTTCTTTAAGTTTAAATTTTCCTTTTTCTGGCTCCAGATAAATGCCAGCACCTTTGCCTTCTTTTAAAACTTCAAGAATGGTTTCTCTCGATTCTTGGTCGTTAAGGTTTAATTTGGCAGAAACCTGCTTGTAATTAAGTGGCTGATTACTGTTTTTTTCAAATATATCACTAACCAGTTGATTCAGAACTAATTTTATGTTTGCAGATTTTTTCTTTGCCATATGCTAAAATGTATTTATCCGAAGATACAGAAAAGATGCAAAAAAGGCGGTTATTAGATGTAAAATGTCAGATTGATGATGTTAAATTAATTAACTACTCGAGTTGTAAATGCACATATTTTATTTTTTTTCTTCGCGATGTATAACTTAAATGAATCGTTCCATCTTTACCTTGTATAATTGCAGGGTAGCTGTATTCTCCTGTTGGATGTTCTTCTAAAGTATAAATGTTCGTCCAGTTTTCGCCATCATTTGAAATGGCTAATTTCAAGATAGAACGACCTTCCCACCAGTTTTTGCCAGACGCTAAAGGATTGTAGATTAATAATTGCCTGCCATCTTTTAAAGTAACTGCATCGCTTCCCGAATTTGGATTTGGTAATTTAGTAGGCTTAAGCTTAGACCAGGTTTCTCCATTATCCATCGACCAGCTTTCTATAATTACATTTTGTCTGCTTCTGCATAAAAGCTGAAGTTTTCCATTTGGATAGGTTAAAATTGAAGGTTGTATTACGCCAAATGTATCGCAATCGATATTAATTTTCTTCCAGTTTTTAGCTAAAGCATCAGTTTTTTCAATGTGGATATTCCATTTTTTTTCATCTAAACTTTCGGTGCTCGATGGATATAGGATATTACCGTTGCTTAACTGAACTGGTTTGTTTTTGATTGGGCCTAAAAATCCATCAGGAAGTTTAATTGCTGCCGACCAGGTTTTGCCATTATTATTTGATGTTTTATATTCTGCCCACCAGTTTCTTGGATTTTGCCCAACTTTATAATGAAGATAAAGTGTTCCATTTTTTGCTTTAAACAAAACGGGGTTCCAACATGGATAACTAAGGCTTTCATTCTGAACTCCATTTGCAATTTTTACAGGTTTACTCCAGTTACCATTTTTATTAGTTGAAGACCAAATGGAAACATCATTACTACCTTCATAATTGCCAGCAAACCAAGCACTCATAATTGTTTTATTATCAATTTGAACCAATGTGGAAGCGTGGCAAGCTTCGAAAGGTGCATTTTCAAAAATATATGCTGAAGAGATAATCTGTACTGGATTTTTTTGCGCTTTGGCTTGGAATGAAACAACGGAAAGGAAAGCAAAAATGAATGTGAAATTTTTAATTCCCGGGAATGGCATCGATTAATTTTTTTGTGTAAGCAGCTTTTGGTGCGTAAAATATTTCTTCAGGAAAACCTTCTTCTTCAATTTTACCCTTATTCATTACCATAATACGGTCTGAAATGTGTTTTACCACGGTTAAATCATGAGAGATAAAAATATAGGTTAGACCAAATTCTTTTTGTAAATCTTTAATTAAGTTTAAAACCTGTGCTTGTACCGATACATCCAATGCAGATACAGATTCATCACAAATAATAAATTTAGGTTCGAGGGCTAATGCACGGGCAATAACCACACGCTGACGTTGACCGCCACTAAATTCGTGAGGATAACGGTTGTAATGTTCATCTTTTAACCCGACCTTATTAAGCAATTCTAAAACTTTTGCCTTTCGTTCTTTATCGTTTTTAAATAAATTGTGGACTTGAAGTGGTTCTAAAATAGACTGGCCAATTGTTAATTTTGGGTTCAGAGAGGCGTATGGATCTTGAAAGATAATCTGAATATCTTTCCTTAGTTTTCGCATTTCTGCTTTGCCAACATGCGTAATGTCTTTTCCTCCAAAAATTATATTCCCAGAGGTAGGTTGAATTAATCTTAAAATACTTCGGCCTAAAGTTGTTTTGCCACAGCCCGATTCCCCAACTAAGCCTAAAGTTTCACCAGGGAAAACTTCAAAATTAATCTTTTCAACAGCTTTAACATATTCTTTTACTTTTGAAAAGAAACCATTGTTAATTGGATACCAGGTTGATAAATTTTCAATTTTTAGTAAGGGTTTTTGTTTGTATAAAGTTGCTCTTCTTAATTGTATTTCGGCTTCTGTTAATTGATTTGAAGCATTTAAATGTGCTTTTGCATCTTCAACATCGCCAGTTAAAAAATCAGCAACTACTGGTAATCTTTTAAGTTGTAATGCAGGTGAGGGGCGGCAAGCCAATAAACCTTTTGTATATGGATGCTGTGGATTATTGAAGATTGATTTTGAAGGCCCTTGTTCTACAATTTCTCCTTTATACATTACCGCAACTTCATCAGCAATTTCATTTACAACACCCAAATCATGTGAAATAAAAATCATTGCCATATCTCGTTCTTCTTTAAGTTTTAAAAGAAGTTGAAGTATAGTTTTTTGTACCGTAACGTCTAATGCGGTTGTAGGTTCATCGGCAATTAAGAGTTTCGGGTTGCAACTTAAAGCCATTGCAATCATTACCCGTTGTTTTTGTCCGCCAGAAATTTGATGCGGATAACTCTCGAAAATTTTTTCAGGTCGTGGTAACTGAACTTCGTTAAAGAGTTCTATTGTATGTTTTTTAGCTGCAGCTTTGTCTACATTTCTGTGTAGCATTATAGCTTCTGCAACCTGCTCTCCACAAGTAAAAACTGGGTTTAAAGATGTCATCGGCTCCTGGAAAATCATCGAAATCTGGTTTCCTCTGATTTGACGGATTTCATTTGAACTTAGATTTAGCAAGCTAATGTCTTCAAAATCTATTTCGCCAGTTATTTTAGCTGTTTTTTCATCATGCAAACGCATAATAGAAAATGATGTAACCGATTTACCCGAACCAGATTCTCCCACAATTCCTAAAACGGTTCCTTTTTTAACGTTAAAACTGATTGTTTTTACAGCTTTAAACCAGGTTTTTTCATCTTGATTGTAGAAATCGATATTTAAATTTTCAACGTTTAGCATCAGGCTACAATTGTAATGTTTTCTTCCGGAATTATTTCCATTCCTTTAAACTTTAATAAAACCTGAGCCGTTGTAATTACATCTTTCTGGCAATAGGTAACTATCCTCGGTAAATTCCTTTCTTCGTAATAAACCTGTCTAACCATGCTGCCATCTATGTCATCTTTTGGTGTTGGAACATTTAAAATTGCAGCTAATAGATTTAAAGAGGTATAATGTTTATAATCACCAAATTTCCACATTTCCATGGTGTCAAGATGGTTCACTTCCCAAGGTTTTTTGCCAGAAATATTGAGCTGAGAGGGTATTTCCAGCCCATTAACCAAAAATCTTCTGCAAAGATAAGGGTAATCGAACTCCTTACCGTTATGCGCACAAAACAGTAATGTAGGTGCTTGTTTGCTTAATAAATCAGAAAAATCTTTCAATATTTTATTTTCATCCTCGCCGTAAATTGATTTTATACGTAAATATTGAATGTTGTTTTGTGTATTAAAAACACCTAAACTTATACAGATGATTTGGCCAAACTCTGCAAGTATTCCAGCTTTTTCATAAAAATCATCAGGACTCTCGTCTGATTTTCTTTGGTACCTGGTTTTCTGCTCCCATAAGTCCTGTAAATGAGGAGGAACATCATCATAAGAAGGATATTGAGGTACAGTTTCTATATCGATTACCATTACCTGATTTAGATCTAATGTTTTTAGCATAAAACAAGATAACGATTTATTAATTATCAAAAAATAGTGATGAATTTTAAAACTGATATAATATTCTTTAAGTTTGATTATGGCAAAAAGTAAATTTGAATTATCGCTGGAAAAAGGTCCTCATAAATTATTGGCCGGTTTGGTTGGTAAATGGCAAGGAGAAACCAAAACCTGGTTTGAAAAAGATGTGCTTGCTGATGAATCACCAATGAGTGGAACAATTAGCACTATCTTAGGAAGCAGATTTATATCTTATGATTATGAAGGCAGTTTGGACGGGCAAGCTTTCGAAGGTAAGATGATTATCGGATTTGATATTCCTTACCAGAAATTCTCTGCAAGCTGGATTGATAGTTTCCACATGGGTACACAAATTATGCTTTCCTCTGGTGAATTTACTGAAAATGGTTTTTCGATATTAGGCTCTTATGGTAGCCCAGAATATAGCGACCAACCTTGGGGTTGGAGAACTGAATTGGAGGTTTTAAGCGATAATGAAATTATATTTTCTGCTTACAACATTTCGCCAGAAGGAGAAGAAGCAAAAGCCACTGAAACAATTTATAAAAGAATTTAAGCTTTAATTTATGCTTGTCTTAGTGTTTTATTTACACTAAGTGTTTTCTGAAAGTCAAACTACGACTTAAACTGATTCTATTGCATTATTTTCTATTAATTTGCGGATGAAATAGTAAATTAATATGCAATCTGACTCTAGAAATTCTGCCGTTTCTAATCTAAACTTAAAAATTATAAGTTATGTGGCCTTTACATTTTTGGGCTATTTTACTATTGGACTTACATTAGCTGTATTGCCCGAATATTTGCATGGCAATTTAGCTTTCAGTACAATGATTGCTGGAGCAGTTATCAGTATTCAATATATTGCTACCTTTCTTTTTCGTGGTTTTGGAGGTAAAATAGTAGATAAAAGAGGGCCAAAACCTGCAGTAATGATGAGTATGGCTGGTTTCGTAATAAGTGGAATTTTATTGCTCTTTGTTGCATTTTTAAAAGATTATCGCTTGTTAAGTTTATGCCTGCTGATAATTATGCGTTTGGTAACAGGTTTTTCTGAAGGATTGGTAGGAGCGAGTCCAATTAATTGGGCAATTTTTAAAGTTGGCAGTCAACACACTGCAAAAGCAATTAGTTACAATGGAATTGGTAATTATGGTGCATTAGCAGCTGGAGCGCCTCTTGGTGTTATCATCAATAATACATTTGGTCTCGGTTATATTGGGGCAATTATAATTCTTATAGGTTTAGGCGGTTTGTTATATGCTAAAAGCAAAAGCAATATCATTGGCACAAGTAAAGAATCTCCACAATCATTTTTAAATGTGCTTAAAAAAGTTACACCCTATGGCCTTTGCTTGGCAGCTGGAGGAATTGGTTTTGGTGCCATTTCTACTTTTATTACTTTGTACTATAATTCTCAACATTGGACAGGTGCAGTTTTGTGTCTCTCTCTGTTTAGTATAATGTTTGTTCTTGGTCGATTAATTTTTGCAAATGCAATTAACCAATATGGTGGAATGAAAACTGCAATCGCCTGTTTATCTTTGGAAGTTGTTGGCTTAGTTATTATAGCAATGGCAATAAATCCAACTTTTACGCTTATTGGTGCAGGTATTGCAGGTTTAGGTTTTTCATTGGTTTTTCCTGCGTTAGGTGTAGAAGCTGTTCGTTTAATTCCAGCATCTAGTCAGGGTTCTGCATTAGGAAATTACGGTTTGTTTATCGACCTTTCACTAGGGATTACAGGACCGCTACTTGGTGCTATATCTACAGGATTTGGCATGAATTACATTTTTCCTTTTAGTCTTTGCGTAGTACTTTCTGGATTGATTTTAGCTACTTCTATTCAATATAGAAGACAAAAGTCAGGGCTACAAATGACTGAATAGTAAAGAAATCTCACAGAACAGAGCTGCAAGATTTCAATTTATAATTTTAGAATAATGTTGGTGCAATTGATCCGTTAGCCATTACAGGGATTTTTAAATCAGTGCCAATGGCTTTATTTAATTTTTCTGTAAAGTAGGCTGAAAATAGTGGTGATGATAATTCTACATTTTGGTGAACAAAGAAGTATAGGTTTTCAAGCCCTTGTTTTTTCCATTCAACAATTCTTTCAATCCAATCATCTAAGCGTTTTTTGTCAATTTCATCAACGTTTGCACCCACGAATCGTATAAAAGCTGTGGGTGTTGTTAATCGCATGTGTAGCATATCTCTTCGCCCGGCAGTATCTACAATAATATTTGCTATTCCATTATCTTCAAATAATTTAGCGAATTCTTGGGCGATGGTTGCATCTGAAAACCATTCTGCATTTCTTACTTCAGCACCTAAGGGTATAACCTTTGGAAATTCATTAGCCACAACTTTAAGCCTTTCAAAATCCTTTGGCTTAAAATTATCATGTAACTGAAGAAAAGCCATTCCTAATTTATCTTCAAAGTTGCTAATTGCATCGCAAAACTGTTCAACAGGTTCTTTAACATTAATCAATCTTTTAAAGTGACTAACGGTGTTTGTTAATTTGGGAAAGAATTTAAAATTAGCAGGTGTTTTTTGAGTCCAGGTAATTACTTGCTCGCTACTTGGCATACCATAGAATGTTGCGTTAAGCTCAATCGAATTAAACTGTGTAGAATAATAAGTTAATTCATCCTTTGTTCCTTTAGGATAAAAGCCTTTTAAATCGGCTTTGTTCCACTTTGCACAGCCCACAAATGCATGGAAATTTTGCTTTGACTTGTTTGCTTTTAAAATTGATGCGGTTTCAGGAGCATCAGCAGGAAGTGTAAAATCTATAATGGATGGGTCTTCTACTTTACCGAATTGCATATTGTGTTGTGGGTTAAGGGCTGTAAGTTACAAGATATTTAGAGGTTTCTAAAATTATGAGTACCATAAAAAAATCTCGAAGAATATTTTCATCGAGATTTTTTCTAAAATTATGTATTTCTTTTAATCCGTAACATTTAACAGGCAACTAGTTTAATAACCTAGAATCTTCAACACCTGCTTACTATTTTGTTCTTCTCCAAAAACTTCAAAATTGAAACTTTCATCACGGTTTCTGCGAATTAAAACGTGTTTCGGACTCGGTAATAAACAATGATGAATACCACCATAGCCACTTAAAACCTCCTGGTAAGCACCTGTGTGGAAGAAACCTAAATACTGTACCTTACGTGTTTTCGGCATAAATACGCTGTTCATGTGCGCTTCCTGGTTGTAGTAATCCTGTCCATCGCAGGTTATACCGCCTAAATTAACACGCTCATATTCAGCATCCCAATTGTTTATGGGTAATAAGATATATTTTTGGTTTAATGCCCAAACATCTGGTAAGTTCGTAATGAAAGAACCATCTAGCATTAACCAGCGTTCACGGTCGTTTTGTTGCTTACGGCCTAAAACTTTATATAAAATACCCGAAGCTTCAGCAACTGTATACTTACCAAATTCAGTAATAATATCTGGTTCCATTACATCATGGATTGCACAAATTTCTTTAATCCTTTTTACAATTTCGTTTACCATATACTCGTAATCGAAATCGAAAACTAATGAATCTTTAAATGGCATTCCACCACCAATATCCAAAGTATCTAAATCAGGATTAATTTTTTTGAATTTGCAATAAAGCGTTACATATTTCTCTAACTCATTCCAGTAATACGGCGAATCGGTAATACCAGAGTTGATAAAAAAGTGTAATAATTTAACTCGGAAATTAGGATTATGAACAATTTTATTGTTGTAGAACTCGATTATATCTTCCATACGAACGCCTAAACGCGAAGTATAGAATTGAGAATCTGGTTGCTCTTCAGCCGCAATACGTATACCTAAATTACAAGGTGTATCAATATCAACCTCATCATCAAAAAGGTTAAATTCCTCTTTGTTATCCAAAACCGGAATGATGTTTTTATAACCATCGTGCAACATATCGATAATATATTGCTTGTATTGATAGGTTTTAAAGCCATTACAAATAATGGTGGTGTCTTTAGTTAAATGACCTTTTTTCTCCAAAGCATCAACCATTGGCATATCAAAAGCCGAAGAAGTCTCCAGGTGAATGTTATTCTTCAAAGCCTCTTCAACAATATGGCGGAAATGCGAACTTTTTGTACAATAACAATATTTGTAATCGCCACGATAATTGTTCTTTAAAATGGCAGTTTGGAAAAGAATCTTCGCTTGTTGAATCTTCTTACTTACCATTGGTAAGTACGTGAAACGTAGGGGAGTACCGTAAGTTTCTATCATTTCCATCAGGTTTAAATCCTGAAAATATAATTCATCATCTATAACATCAAAGCCTTCTTGTGGAAAGCCAACGCTTAGATCGAGAAATTCTGAGTAACTCTGCATTTACTTTTAAATAATTTTTGCAAAAATGTAATTTTAAATCGATAATTAATCGGTATTGAAAATATTTTTACTGTAGATAAACGCTTTATTTTAACGCAAAATAATTCTGCTACCATTTTCTATTTGTAGATTAGGTATTTGTGTTTAGCTAATTGTTCAATTTTTCGTTATTTTAACTAGGTTTTCCCACACAAATTATCTAATTATAAAGCGTAATCTGGTAATCCATTCGTTTTTTTTAAAATTCTGTTAAAAATAATTAGAAAAGCAGTTCCTGTTTCAATCGGTTACTTTTAAAAATAATTAACTTTTTTTAAAGTAATTCTAAGGTTCGATCGTCTACATATAAAACCTTAACAAAATCATCCAGGAACGCAAAAAAGCCCTATTATGATATCGATATTTAAAACAAATATTCAAACAGGAGTTGAATTAAATAAAATTGCCCAACATTTAAACAAGCTGCTTTCTGATGCAACCTGGAGTATAGATCTGGGAGACTCAGATAAAATTTTAAGAATAGATTCGAGTGTAGATAAAATCGGTGATGCGGTTTCGCTATTAACTAAGTTTGGTTACGATTGCGAAAACTTGCAGAATTTTTATGCGCCACCAGTTTGGTAGTATTAGATAGTGTCATGTTGAGCTTGTCGAAACACTTTTGATAATTAATGTTCTTCGACAAGCTACTATTGACATTACATAAACAGATGTTTTAAACCATGTAAGGCATCTGAGAAATCTAAGCTGATCCATTGTCTGTGTCTTCACAGAACATCATCATTCATTCACTTAGTTTACTTACTGTTGGCGTCATTTATATTGATTTTTATGAAATAAATTAACCTACCATTGACGTTACGTCATGCTCAACTTGATTGGGCATCCCAATGCTTTCGCAGGCATATATAATGTTTCCTTTCTAGCGCTTTACGATTCCCATTTTCACGAGAATGACGTAAGGATTCGACAAGCTACTATTGACATTACATAAACAGATGTTTTAAACCATGTAAGGCATCTGAGAAATCTAAGCTTCCCCATTGTCTGTGTCTTCACAGAACATCATCATTCATTCACTTAGTTTACCTACTGTTGGCATCATTTATATTGATTTTTATGAAATAAATTAACCTTCAGAATGACAATCGAAAGTTACCCTTTCCTTAGGTACTTCGTTAATATTACGATCGTTTGTCCTTCAACTTTACCTTCAATTTGCTCGGTATTATCATGCACCAAGCGAATATTTTTTACAACAGTACCTAATTTGGCACTCAAAGTAGAGCCTTTAACATCTAAAGTTTTAATCAGTACAACAGTATCGCCTTCATACAAACGTGTGCCGTTACTGTCCTGATGAAATTCTACCATTCCATCAGATTCATGGTCGCCAGTTTTTTTAGCCCATTCTAAATTATCATCATCCAGATACAAAATTTCTAAACTATCAGCTGCCCAACCTTCGTTTCTTAATCTGCTTAACATTCTCCAGGCCACAACCTGCACAGGTGCAAATTCTGACCACATGGCTTCAGTTAATACTTTCCAATGTGTAGCATCCAATTGTTCTGTTTTTTCAATCTGGTCTAAACAAGTCTTACAAACTAAAATACTATTCTCCGCATTTGCATTGCTCGTTGGTGGAACTTCATAAACAGATAAATTATTTTCTGCTGTGCATAATTCACATTTATTTCCTGAACGTGTTTGTAGTTGTTGTGCTAATGACATATTGATATTAGATTTTCGGCGAAAGTACTAAAACTAATCCTTTACAGGTAAATGTATTTCTGCAAGCATGCATCTTGCGCTACCACCACCATTTTTTTCTATTGTATAAATAGGTGCATAAATAATTCTGCTATATTTCTCCAGTTGAGCAATCTGTTCTGCGTTTAATGATAAATAGGCCTGCTCAGACATGACTAACAAGCTTTCGCCTTTGGTATTAGTAACCTGCAGCATATTTCCAGCAAAACGGTTCATTTGCTCTAAGGAAATTTCAATAATTTCTTTGCCGCTATCAATTAAAGATATGGCAACTTTTTCCTTTTCTTCTACATCAGGAATAGAATCCATGCAGATAACGGCAAATTTATCGCCAATGCACATCATCACATTCGTATGGTAAATTGGAAATATTGAACCATCAACAGCTTGAAAAGAAATCGGATTGTAACCACTTAACATACAGAAATTATTCAAAACTTCTTCATCTGTGCGAACACTTAAGCAGGCATAAGCAATTTTGTTAATTCTATCTAAAACCATGCTTCCAGTGCCCTCTAAAAAAGCAACTTGGTTTTCATAAAAACTAATATCAGTTATGTGGTTAACTTCAAATTTCTCTTTTAAACCTTCTATAATTTCACTTCTACGTTCTTGCCTCCGATTTTCGGAAAACATTGGATACAAATAAACAGAGCCATCATCGTGAAATGAAACCCAGTTATTCGGGAAAATAGAGTCGGGAGTTTCTGGTTGCAAAGTATCATCCACAACCGTTACATCAACTTCGTTTTTTCTTAATAAGGCAACAAAACCGTCGAATTCTTCGAGCGCCAGTTTTTGTACATTAGTCTCGTTCGATGCAACTTGAAATTTATTATTGCCAGCGGTTTGCTCGTTGAATTTAAAATCAACCGGGCGTATCATTAAAATATGGTTGGTGGTTTGCATTTTAGTATCGAGTATTTAAGTATCAAGTATCAAGATTGGGCGATTAAGATTGCTTTCAGTCTTTTAGTTTTCTTAGCCGTGGTTAGTGTCTCCACGAACCACAATTTTAGAGGCGATAGCTTTTATCTTTAGTCTTTTATCTTTATTCTTTCCGCTTTAGTTCTTTTAGCTTTTCAAATCGTCTCTAAATATCGGTAAACTCATGCAATGAAAACCTCCACGTGCACGAGACAGCTCTGCAGATGGCATTAAAACTAACGTATCTGTTATTGTTTCTACGTCAGCTTTTCCGCTTTCTAAATCCTGAATTAAATCTTTAACATCAACCACATTAAAGCCAGCAGCTTTAAAAGCCTCAACGGTTTTGTCGTTTCTATCATAACCTAAAACAACTCCTTCTTTAATGGCTAAAAGATTACAAGAATCTGTCCATTGTTCTCTCGAATCATAAGGGAAAGTATTGTTTCCGCTATAGATGATTTTAGTCGGTTCAGTGCTTTTTAAATCGTTTTGACTGATATCATTAAGCAAAGCCTCCACATGTTCGAAATGTTTGGGTGCCTGTGGATTGGCTTTAGTAAATTGAATAGCGGTTGTAGCCTCCAGTTTTTCTGGTTCTTTTAAAAAATTAATTGGCTCGTAAGGATTGTATTTTGGTGAATGCGCAATTGAATTTAAAATTACCCAGGTGTTGCGTTTAACTTGGGTGAAAACAGTATCCAGGTGCATATAATCTCTTTTATTTGGGATTTTAACCACGGTAACTTTTTCCACCACATCGTTATCGAACAACAATTTAATGGCTTCATTTGCACCATGCTCTGAAGTTCTTTCGCTGCAACCAATTAATACGTGGTTCGGACTTACCATCATTACATCGCCACCTTCTAAAGTGGTGCTAAATGCAGGTTCATCGCCCGGGCGAAGGAAATGCATAGTTACATCTGGGATTTCCAGCACATTTTTTTGGTAATCTGCAAATAGGGGATGATTGAAGAAAATATAACGCATTAAAAGTGTTTCGCGAACGCGGGCTTTTTTTGCAGGTTTGTTTAATAAAATGTGGTTATTAATAGTTGTACCAACATCTCGAGTAAAAATTAAGTTCGGGATTGGTGCAAAAATCATGGTGTCGTTAGCTAAGGTTCCGGAGATGAAAATTTCGGCCAATTCCTTAGGGTCGGTATTGGTTAATTCTATTTGCACTTTATATGTACAACCCTCAATTGCACAAACTGCGGCAACTAATTTCTTGCGGATAGATTCATTTTCCAGCATTTCGCTTAATAGATTTTGAATTTCTATAACTGATGTTGAATTGTGAAAATCAGGGTGATTTGGTTTATAGAAATTACGATTTCCTTCTTCCGAATCGATTTGAGCAAGTTTTCCTTTAATCTTTTCAGGGTCGAGGAAATACATTAGTAGTTTTATATAATAATCGTATTCGCCCTTGCGGATGGTATCTAAATGCACAATATCTTCGAAAAGCCAGTCTTGTGCTTTAGAAGGTACAACTTTGCCCAAACCACTATCGGGACTATGGATTAACAATTTACGTAATCTGCCGATTTCGGTTTTTACGTTAACTCTAAAATTTGAATTTTGCTCGCTCATAAAATAAGTTAGTTATTGCAAATCTATCAGAATTTCGCCGAGAATCAAGTAGTAGGTATTGATAATGGAGCGTAAAGGGATTGTATTTATTCTAAAGCTTTAAGATTCCCTATCGAGTAGGGAATGACGGAACGGCGGGGAAGGAAGAGTTGCCAAGTCGAGCAAATAGCCAGACTACTTTACTATTCGTCATTCTGGCGTATGCGGGAATCCTAAAGCTAAATGATTAAGCTAAGCGCATTGAGATTCCCTATCGAGTAGGGAATGACGGAACATGTGGAATGACGGAACGCCTAGCCGAGCAATAGCCAGACTGCTTTACCTGCCGTCATTCTCGCGTATGCGGGAATCTTAAAGCTAAATGATTAAGCCTAGTGCTTTAAGATTTCCTATCGAGTAGGGACGAGATAACTTTCCAATTCCTTTTTAATTTGCTTTAAGCTTTGGTCTTTCAGCTTTCCGCTTTAATACCTATTTTTACGCCATGAATTTTATTATTACCGCAACGCTTGAGGCTGTTGCTGCACTTTACAAGGAAGAAGTAGCCGAAAGTGTAATCAATATACAAGAAACCCGTAAAGAATTTGAAGGCCAGGTAACGATTGTTGTTTTTCCGATAACGAAAATTTCTAAGAAATCGCCAGAACAAACAGCAAATGAGATTGGCGAATATTTGGTTGCGCACGTAGCTGATGTAACTAAATTTAATGTTGTAAAAGGATTTTTGAATTTAAGCATCGCTGAAAGTTATTTCCTGAATCAATTTAACGAGGAAATTATACTTGATGAATTTGGTTCTTATCAGCCAAACGGGAAAAAAGTAATGGTAGAATATTCTTCGCCAAATACCAATAAACCGCTTCATTTAGGGCATGTCCGTAATAATTTATTGGGCTATTCTGTAGCTGAATTGTTAAAGGCATACGGTTATGAGGTTTTTAAAGTCAATCTGGTTAACGATAGAGGAATCCATATTTGTAAGTCGATGTTGGCGTGGCAAAAATGGGGCAATGGCGAAACACCTGAAAGTTCTGGCTTGAAGGGCGACCATTTGGTTGGAAAATACTATGTTATTTTTGATAAGGAATATAAAAAGGAAATTGAAGCGCTAAAAGCTGAGGGACAAACCGAAGAAGAGGCTAAGAAAAATGCACCATTAATTAAGGAAGCGCAACAGATGTTATTGGCTTGGGAGCAAGGTGATGAGGCGGTCGTTTCGCTCTGGAAAACCATGAATGAATGGGTTTACGCAGGTTTTAACGTTACTTATAAAAATCTTGGCGTAGATTTCGATAAGTTTTATTACGAAAGCAATACTTATTTATTAGGAAAAGATACGGTTGAGGAGGGGTTAGCGAAAGGCGTTTTCTTTAAAAAAGAAGATGGATCGGTTTGGATAGATTTAACCGATGATGGTTTAGACCAAAAACTGGTTTTACGTGCTGATGGAACGTCGGTTTATATTACGCAAGATTTAGGAACTGCTAAAATGAAATTCGATGATTTCGGAATGGAAGAATCGATTTATGTAGTTGGAAATGAACAGGATTATCACTTTAAGGTGCTGTTTTTAATTCTTGAAAAACTGGGCAAAAGCTGGGCTAAAGGATTGTTTCATTTATCGTACGGGATGGTAGATTTGCCGAACGGTAAAATGAAAAGTAGAGAGGGAACAGTTGTTGATGCCGACGAATTAATTGCAGATATGATTGCAACTGCCCAGGAAAAAACAGAAGAATTAGGTAAAATAAACGATTTCTCTGAAGAATATAAAACAGAGCTTTATAAAAATATTGGTTTAGGCGCTTTAAAATATTTCCTTTTAAAAGTAGAACCAAAAAAACGTTTACTTTTCGACCCGAATGAGAGTATTGATTTTCAAGGTAATACAGGGCCATTTATTCAATACACACACGCAAGGATAAAATCATTGCTATCAAAAGCTGAGTATAAGGCTAAAACAGGAGCTCCACATCCTGGAGATTTATTACCAGTAGAATTAGAAATGATTATTCAATTGGCAAAATATCCTGCAGAGATTGAAATTGCAGCGAAAGCCCATAGTCCGGCAAGTTTAGCTAATTACCTTTATGAATTGGCTAAATTGTTTAACAAGTTCTATCATGAAATTCCACCGATTGTAAAAACAGAAGAAGGTGAAGCTAAACAGTTTCGTTTAAACCTGAGTAAAAAAACTGCCGATTTACTAAATAAAGGTATGCTGATTTTAGGGATTACTTCACCGGAAAGAATGTAAGGTGATTTACGATGGGAGATGGAGAATGGGAGATGGAAAATGGGGAATAGGAAATGGGAAATTAAACTTTAAGTAGAACGTTTCAATCTTGTTGAATCCTGAAAATCCTTTAATCCTGCTCAATGATTAATGAACTGATTTTACTCTGCCTTGCAGCTTTTGCAGCAGGTTTTATAGATGCTATTGTTGGTGGCGGTGGTTTATTACAAACGCCTGCCACCTTATTAATTTTACCACATTACCCAGTTGCCACTTTATTAGGCACAACAAAAATTCCATCAATTGCGGGTACAACTTTAGCTGCCTTTAAATATTCTAAACAAGTAAAATTTAACTTAAAAGTTTTATTAGCTTGCGCAAGTACAGCTTTCGTTGCAGCGCTTTTGGGTGCATTTTTGGTTAGCAGGATTGATAATTCCGTTATTAAACCGATTATTTTAATCGTACTGATTTTAGTTGCGATTTATACCTATTTCAATAAACAATTCGGGATTCATCAAGAGAAAAATCACTCTGTAAAAAAGCAGGTTTTAATGGCTGCGGTTTTCGGTTTGCTTATTGGTTTTTACGATGGATTAATTGGGCCGGGAACAGGTTCTTTTTTAATTTTGGTTTTTATAGCTCTTTTGGGTTTCGATTTTATTGGAGCCAGTGCACATGCTAAAATTGTAAACATCTCCACAAATCTGGCGGCGATATTATATTTCAGTTCAACAGGGCACATTCTTTTTCAATATGCAATACCAATGGCTGTTTTTAATCTTGGTGGCGCTCATTTTGGTACAAAACTCGCCTTGCTAAAAGGAAATAAGTTTGTACGAATATTCTTTTTAATCGTCGTTTTTGGAACGATTCTCAGGTTTGCCTACGATATATTGTTTCGATAAAATAAATTCTTAAATGAAAAGAGGCTATTGATAAGTCTTAATTATTTATCAGTATCTGTTTTTACTTCAACAGTCTTTTTCTTTCTAAAAACAGGGAAGGTCATCGGGCTTTTTGCAGGTCGCTCATCACCCAATAAAACGCCCCATTGTTTAAAGGATTCGGTTCTGTCGAAAACAATTTTTAATACTGCTACAGTTGGCAATGCTAAAAACATTCCGGAAACCCCTGCAATGCTTCCGCCAATGAAAACGCCGAGAATAGCAAATAGCGCATTTATTTTTACTTTGGAACCTACAATTCTAGGCATCAAAATATTATTATCTAAAAACTGAACAAATGCGATAACACCTAAAACGGTAATAACAGGCCATAATTCCTGAGATGATGTTAAGGTAAGTAAAACGCCAATCAGGTTGCCGATTAATGCCCCTACATAAGGTATTAGGTTTAAAATTGCGAATATAACCCCAATTAATAAAGCATGCTTAATTCCAATTATCATTAATATTCCGCCTAAAAGTATGGTCATATAAGTTATTTGAATAAGCAGACCAATTAGATAACTTTTTATGATTGATTCGGTTTCGTAAATGGCTTCTTTCACTTTTGGATGGTCGTTGGTTTGAAACCACATAAAAATAAAACGTAGTAAAATGTCTTTATAGAAAAGCATTAAATAAATATAAATAGGTAATAAACCGATAAATACGAATATCCCACTTAAAGTTACCGCTGCTCCACCGGCAAGTGAAGTACCCATATTCATTAAATCATCGCTCTTATCCAGAATGAAGGCTTTTTGTTGTTTATCATTATAATGGGTAATTCTACTTATCCAATCGCTTAACGAATTAATATGTTGAGAAACATTGGATTTTATCTGCGGAAAATCTTTAACTAAAATACCAATCTGGTTAGAGAAAAACCAAACAATAAGTGCAACAAAGAGGGCCACCAAAAGTATTGGGAGAATGATAGATAATGTTTCTGGTACTTTTTTTCTTTTAAGGAAACGATATAACGGCAGCAACATAATGCTGATAAAGAATGCCATTAGCATTGGCATTATGATATCTTTTGCGATAACCATAACTGCAACTATGGCCATTAGTCCGAGTAATTCGATGGATCTTTTAACGGTTAAAGGAAAATTATTATTCATAAGGTAGTTTTCGGTTTTCAGGGTTTAAACATGATTTATTCTAAAATGTTTTAAGATAGGGATAAATGTTTGGAAGATTAGTCCAATCTTGCTCTGCATTTTTTTCGCCATTAAGAGAAATCAAAAACGGACTTCACATTTAACTTAAAAAATTACTTCATATACACGTTATAACCCGCAGATTAGCTTTATTTTTGCGCTTTGCATAGATATAAAATGAATAATTCAGATACAATAATTGCTTTATCAACTCCATCTGGTTCTGGTGCTATCGGCGTTATCCGCCTTTCGGGACCAGAGGCTATAACGCTAACTAATGCTGTTTTTGCGGGTAAGAATTTAGAAGAGCAGGCCTCGCATACTTTGCATTTTGGCTTAATTAAGGATGGGGATCAAATTGTTGATGAGGTTGTTGCCGGGTTATTTGTTGCGCCAAAATCTTACACTAAGGAGCATGTTGTCGAGATTTCTTGTCATGGCTCCAGCTATATTATACAGCAAATTATTAACCTTTTAATTAGCAAGGGTGCCAGGGCAGCTAAGCCCGGTGAGTTTACTTTGAGAGCGTTTTTAAATGGTGCTTTCGATTTAAGTCAGGCAGAAGCGGTTGCCGATTTAATTGCGTCTAACTCTAAGGCTTCGCATGATGTAGCTATGCAACAGATGCGTGGGGGTTTTGCAAACGAATTAAAGGCTTTGCGTGAACAACTTATTCATTTTGCTTCGATGATAGAACTGGAATTGGATTTTGGAGAGGAGGATGTTGAATTTGCTAATCGTGACCAATTACGCAGTCTGGTGACTAAAATTAATCATGTTTTACATCGCCTTATTTCTTCTTTTGAAATGGGTAATGTGATTAAAAATGGGGTTCCGATTGTAATTGCGGGTAAACCTAATGTTGGTAAATCGACGCTGTTAAATGCTTTACTTAACGAAGAGCGTGCTATTGTATCGGATATTGCCGGAACAACCCGCGATACCATTGAGGATGAATTAACGATTGGTGGAATCGTTTTCCGTTTTATTGATACTGCGGGTATTCGTGATACCGCCGATATAATCGAAGCTTTGGGCGTAGAGCGTACGCTTGAAAAAATGAAACAGGCCAAGCTGATTATTTACATGGCAGATGCTGCTCAAAGTTTCGCTGAAGTGGAGGAGCAAATTAGCGGATTGGAACAGGCTCAAATTCCTTATTTAATTTTAGTTAATAAGGCTGAAATGCTTTCGCCTGAACAAAGGGCAGCGTTTGGGCAGCTAAATGTTGTATTTATTTCTGCAAAAGATAAGATTGGGATTGATGAATTAAAAGAAACGCTATTAGAGCAGGTTAACTTGCATCATATTAATACCAGCGAAACGCTTGTAACTAATATTCGCCATGTTGAGGCATTAAAGCACACTGAAAGTGCACTTAATCGTGTTTTGGCTAATGTAGATAATCCGGTTACTTCAGATTTTCTGGCAATGGATATTAAACAAGCGCTTCATTATTTGGGTGAAATTACCGGAACGGTTACTACGGATGATTTGTTAGAAAATATTTTTACGAAGTTTTGTATTGGAAAGTAACTAACTATAAATAACGATAAGCATCAAGTAATAAAACCTATTAAAACCCTGATAAAGAAGTGTTATCAGGGTTTTTGCTTTTCATTGGTTTTTGATTTTTTTGTATTTCTAGTAAATATTTGTACCTTCAATGGTACCTTTTATTGAGGTACAAATAGGTACAATTTTATATAGCAACGCTTATGAATCAGAATCGCAGTGTAAAACTTAGGCAAAAGAAATTATTAGATGGACGGCTAAGTTTGTATTTAGACATATATCCACCTTTATATATTGCTGAAACAGGAAAGGAAACCCGAAGGGAATTTTTGAAGATTTATCTATTTGAAAAGCCTATTAGTGCAGATCAGAAAGAGCATAATCGCGTATGTAAGGCTAAAGCCGAAAGTATTCGTTCCGAGAGGGATCTACAATACATAAATAAGAGTTTCGATTTCACGGACAAACTATCTGCAAAGATGGATTTTTTAGAATATTTCTTAGCCAAGACCAAAAAGCGGAATCAATCGAAAGGAAATTACGATAATTGGTATGGCGCCTACAAATATCTTCATTCATACACCAATGGCCAATGTAAGTTTGGTGATGTTAATGAAAAATTTTGTGAAGGTTTTAAAGAATACCTAAAAAAAGTAAAGTCTATAAAGTCATCAACGGTAGGTTTAGCGCAAAACTCGCAGTATAGTTATTACAATAAGTTCAGAGCTGCTGTTAAAGAAGCGTTTGAGGAACGTTTATTTGCTGTTAATCCTGTTTTACGTGTAAAAGGCATTCCACAAGCAGAGACACAACGTGAATTTCTGATCTTAGAAGAATTAAAAGCACTGTTTGAAACCGAATGTGAACCTCCAGTATTAAAACGTGCAGCCATTTTCTCGGCACTAACTGGACTCCGGTGGTCTGATATGATTAAGTTATCATGGAAAGAGGTACAAGGCACTATTCAAGACGGCTACTTTATACGTTTTACCCAACAGAAAACACAAGGAATTGAAACATTACCAATTGCTGATCAGGCATATGAACAATTAGGGGAACGTGGTAAAGCTGAAGATAGGATATTCAAGGGCTTAAAGTACTCTGCCTATACAAATGTGCAATTATCAAGGTGGGTTTTAATTGCTGGCATTACGAAAAAAATAACGTTCCACTGCTTCAGGCACACTTATGCAACATTACAGTTGACGATGGGAACGGATATATACACGGTATCGAAGCTTTTAGGGCATAGACATTTAAAAACTACAGAGGTATATGCAAAAGTTATTGATAAGAAAAAGATAGATGCATCCAAACGAATTGTTCTGTAGGTCAGTATGGAAAAGCTAAAAAGTCAGGTTAGTTATTGGCAGGTAAATCATGCAGAGGATAATTTCAGCGCTACAGCATTTTTTTCCAATTCCTTTACCGATATAATTGAAAGGTTTTATATAATCTCAAATTTGTTGGGGACCAGAAATTATAATTACTTTATAAATGGTGGAACTTCCTCGTTTCGATATAAGATAACATTTGATAGTAATGAAGAATTGGAGCCAATTGATATATCAGGCGACCTTCAATCTCAATATGATTTTCCATTTGTCCTCGAAGAATTTATGTCCTCGTTGATTGACTTTTTAGGTAAATTCCTGGACACTATGCCCATAAGCAATGCACTACGACTTGTCTATGCCTATGAGCATTCGACAACAATATCAATGATAAAATACCAGTCGCAAATTGAATCGAATATATATTCTGATGTTCTTAAAAATCTTCAATCGTTCTTTAAGGCTACGATAATTTATTATGAAAAACTATTAAGATTGGATAGATACGACCAATTTGTACATGTCAAAAACAGCCAACACATAGATGGCGTCAAACTATGTAATCTTACGCCAAAAGAATTTGAAGAAATCATTGATTTCTATTCAAATCTTGCTGCTTATGGAAGTTTGGATGAAATCAGATTTTCCCTCGCAAGTATTTTTGATGGTAAGCCAAACATAGATTTTCTAGTATTAAATGGTCAAAAAAATCAACTAGCTGATTCGTTTTTTCAGCTTTATAAAAATGATAAGGTTGATGCCGAAAATGCAACAGTATACAAAGATTGGGTTAATGCAAGATTTAGGGTGATGGTTAAAGGTAAAGTTGAATTTTTAAAACCCACCCTGACAGAAATCTTTAAATCTAAGAATAAGCCAACCAAAAACAAGCGTTTAACATTACCCGACTTTTTAAAGTATAAAAAATAAACACCCCCAAAACCGAATGGGGGTTTGTTGTAGGCCTTACTTTGTGATAGTGATTATTACTTATCAATATTATAAAGTTAAGAACCTATGGAAAATTTGATGTTAACATCGATAAAGAAAGAGGAACTATCAATGCTTATCGAAAACAGCATTAGAAAAGTTCTCGCTGAAAACCCAAAACCAACATTTGACCAGTCTACTCAAGATTTTTTGAATATAGAACAAGCTTCAACATTCCTTAATCTCGCAAAAGCTACCATCTACACCTTAACGTCAGCAGGAAAAATTCCAGTTATTAAGAAAGGTAAAAGACTTTATTTCACTAAGCTAGAATTAACCGAATGGTTAAAAAAAGGCCGTAAAAAAACGATAGCGGAGATTGAAGAAGATGCAACCGAATATTTGCTGAAAAACAAAGGTTACTCTCTTTAGAACCATTTTTTTACCGCAAAATAATTCTAAATAAAAAGCTGTTAAAATAAAAAGCGAAAACATTGGCGTGTTTTCGCTTCAAACAACTATTCGGAATGGTTTCCTTTTGACAGGTCAAATATAACCATTTCGTAATTGATTATCAACTAATTGGTTAAAATGAATACAAGACCACACTATAATTTAGGAGGATCAGAAAGTAAGAGTAGCACGATTGAAATGATTAAGTTTTTGTTTGAAAAATATGATTTTATAAATAATATTATTTTGAACGAAGTGATGATCAGCCCAAAAAATAAGAACTCTTATCTGCCTGTAAATCCAAATACCTTATACATAGAAGTGAGGCAGGCAGGAAAAAGAACAACTGTCGGCGAAATAAATACATTCTTAAGCTCGGATTATATAGTTAAGATAAACCCTTTTGAAAAGTACTTTGAAGGCATTGCTAAAAAATTTAACGAATTCAGCGAAGATTACATCCAAGCATTTTCACAATACATAGAAGTGGAAAATCAAGACAGATTCTCCATTCAATTCAAGAAATGGCTAGTTAGGTGTGTAGTCTGCGCTCTGAATGAAGATTATTTTAATAAGCAAGCACTCATATTGGTACATGAAGAACAAAATAGCGGCAAAACGACGTTAACTCGGTTTCTAGTCCCCGATGAACTCTATAATTATCAGGCCGAAAACATTGCGGTTGATAAGGACAGTCTTATTGCTCTTTGCCAAAATTTACTGATTATACAAGACGAACTTTCTACCCTATCAAAGACTGAAATCAATGCGCAGAAAACATTGATGAGTAAATCTTATATCAAAGTTAGACACCCATACGATAGGAAGCCAAAAATGGAGCCCAGAAGAGCTTCAATAATTGGCTCAACAAACAAAACTGAATTTTTAACAGATGAATCTGGAAGCGTGAGGTGGCTATGTTTTAATATTAAAAAGATCAACTGGAACTATAAAACGGAGATTGATATAAACGCAGTTTGGGCTCAGGCTTATCATTTATTTAGAACTGGCTTCAAATATGAAATGACACCAAGTGAAATAAAAGAAAATGAGATTTCAAACAATCAGCATACCACCTTCACAGTAGAGATGGAGTTGATCCAGAAATATTATTCGCCTGGAACAAGTGATGATTATCAACAATTTTATACGGCTACAGACCTGACTGAGCATTTAACAACCAACGTTGAAGGAAAGTTGAAAATTAATCCTATTGAAATCGGTAAGGCATTAAAAATCCTTGGTTTTGAGCAAGTGCAGCGTAGAGGTCACGAAAATCAAAAGTATGCGGTAAAAGGTTATTTAATTAAATATAATTCTCTTACTACTTACTACAAGTGAATTTAAATAGTTGAATATCAATTAAATATAGTGTAGTAAGATTAAGAATTTAAGTTACTACAAGTTACTACAGCTTAAGGCGGAGTCTGTAGTAAGTAGTAGGTGTAGTAGGCCGTTTTTTAATTTTTACAAGAAATAAGATTATTTCCATACAACTAATCATCAGTTTCCTCTTGCTGATCTTTAATGCACAAAAGACAACAGCTTGGAAGCTTAAGGAACGGACAGAAAATGAATATGACTCCCCGAGAAATAAATAAAAGCAGCATAGTGGATTACCTATACAAGATGTCCATCAAACCAGAACGAAAAATGAATGGCTATTAC
Source organism: Pedobacter jamesrossensis (assembly GCF_042650905.1). Taxonomy (NCBI): domain Bacteria; kingdom Pseudomonadati; phylum Bacteroidota; class Sphingobacteriia; order Sphingobacteriales; family Sphingobacteriaceae; genus Pedobacter; species Pedobacter jamesrossensis. Next base: position 49,036 of record NZ_JBHSBY010000007.1, read on the forward strand.
ATGTATTATTCCCCAATAAGATCCGCTGAAAGGACACCTAGTTTTAAAGTTTCAATAGGCTCAAATCTGTGGGTTGATTTTGGGATAAATGAGGGTGGTACACTGATAGATTTAATTCTGAAATTAAATCCAGATTATACCGTATCTAGAATTGTTGCTGATTTTAACAAAGGTATATTTTCTTTTCACCAGCTTAAAAAAAATGACAAGCTGCCTATCGCAAGCAGAATAAATATCATTAAAACTGAACCATTAGGAAATTCCCCACGAGCCTGTACCTACCTAAAAAGTCGGGGTGTTGAATTTAGCAAGGTTTGTAATTATGTATCTGGCATATCTTACGAAATCAACGGTGTAGTTTACTACGGCATAGCAACCAAAAATATTAATGATGGATATAATATTAGTTCTCAAAACTTTAAATGTGCCACAAAACAGGGTGTAACCTTTTATTCTCACAATAACGGAATGAGTATCATAGTGACAGAAGGAATAATGGATCTTTTAAGCTTTATTATGCTTTATCCCAAGCAGGTCGGGCTGCATGACTTTTGCGTTCTTAATTCTGTTCACAATCTTCCTGGCATTTATCACATCCTGAAAAATAATAGCCGGATCATTTGCTTTCTCGACAATGACCTAGCAGGCGATAAGGCCACTTCACTAATAGAGAATTATTCAAAAGCGAATGAAATTTCCTTTTTTGATTACAGAGGAAGATACAAGGAGTATAAAGATCTTAACGATTACTTAATGGGAACTGCTATGTAGCGAATTGAGGTAAGCAAGCCATGTTTCGGTTATACCGAAACGCTTGCTCACCATCCGTAAGCTTAAAATTCACCTTGTTCATTTATGGGAAGACCGAAGAAAAACACTGAAGACAAAAGAAGATTACAAGTCGTATTCAAAGTAACTGATGGCGAATATGCCCAGCTTTTCGAAATGATAAAGTATTCCGAAAAATCAGCCAGTGAAGTGATTCGCCAATTAGTTTTTAAAGAAAGATTATTAAAACCTAAAACAGCAATGGTAGATGTGCAGACTTACATTGAATTGAAACGGATTGGAAATAATCTGAACCAGTATGTAAAGGCCGTTCATGAGAGAAAATTAACAAATGTCGATCAAAAAGTCCTTTTGGAATTGAAAAACACCTTTGAAATACTGACAAAACAAATTATCAAGCCAGAATGATTGCCAAACAGAAAATCCACAACGGAAATAATTTTATTGGTGCTTTCGATTATAACGATAAGAAGATGAACCATAAATATCCACAGCAAAGGGCGGAATTGCTAGATCATAATTTCGTTGAGTATAACCGCGAATTTGTTACCAAAGAAATACTGTTTCTTCAAAGGCTTCGCCCAAAACTGACTAGAGATGCTTATCACGTCTCCTTAAATTTTGCTCCCGGTGATAACTTAAGCAAGGAGCAATTAGTAAGTATTGTCAAGGATTACATGAAAGGGATGGGGTTCGACGATAATTTGTTTTCCTTATGGCAGCATCATGATGCGGAGCACTGTCATGCCCATTTGTTGGTTTTTCGCACACGTTTTGACGGAACCTTAGTGTCTGATTCAAATAATTATAGGCGAAGTGAAGCGCTGTGCCGCCAATTGGAGTTAAAATATAATTTACAAGTTGTAAAATCCTCAAAGGAAGCTCAGGAAAAAGCACCTAATAAGGATGAAATAGAGATGATGCAACGAACTGGCACGCTATCTAATCGGATTTTATTGCAGGAAAAGATTAAAAAATCGATGGCAGAATCTAGCTCCATATTGGATTTTATTAATAATTGTCGAACTCAAGGAGTTTACCTGCTTTTTAACCAATCGAAAAGTACAGGTCGAGTTTCGGGGATTACCTATTTGATGGATGGTGGATTCATGGCTCGAGGGCAAGCATTGGGAAATATGTTTAAGTGGAATAACCTTACAAAAACAATCGATTATGAACAAAGCAGAGATTTTCAAGCAATTAGCGAATCAAATAGTGGAACAAAGTCCAGATTCGCAACAGTCCTTGAAAGACATTTACCTGAAGACGTTAGCAATAAATCAAACGTTAACTCGGATTCAAGAAACTCAGAGCATTCAATCGCACGTAATTCTGGATATAACGGAAATGATGGCAACGTTGAAAAATCAGGAACTGAGCCTAAAGAAGCTGACGGACTTAGAAATGGGAATCAAAAAATATCGCAAAATACAGATGTTGATTTACTTCATCCTTTGCATTCCATTGGTGGCAGTTTGTATAGCGCTATTGGCACTGCAAATAATGCAGAAATAGATGATGATCATAAGAACCGGAGAAAAAGAAGGGGTAGTTAGTTTGCTGTATTTCAATAGGTTATAGGTTGATAAATTTCTATTTTCCCTGTCGAATTCCAACGAAGGAAATATACATTTGTATAAAATGATGGGTAATTGAAAATATACATTTGTATAAAAAAAACAGTGCTTAGAAATATACATTTGTATAAAAAATAAAGAGGGTCAGAAATATACATTTGTATAAATAACCCGATTCAAAAGAATATACATTTATATAATTAATTGTGCTTTTCGTTTTTAAAGTGCAATTGCTATCAACTCTACCCTTTGCGTTATAATAGGGTAGATTGCACCTTCGTATAATCAGATAGAAGATCATAATATTCTGAGCTGGTTATTTCGAAATGTTGATAGTCTGCAGGATTAATCTTTTTGAAGTCCAAAAAATGTTTTTGAAGAAATAAGTACAAAGACGGTGTGATTTTCTTGTTTTCTATATATTCGCTTAGTTCCCGATCAAAATTTACGGTATACTGGTCTTCATCATCCAATAGCCCCAGGTCAAGCCTTGTCATAATCATTAAGGCACTTGCGACTGGCTCGTTTTCAAGTAATACCTTTACGATATCCTTTCTAGCTTGCTTATCTATATTTGGCAAATAGCGGATACAAGTTTTGAATAGTATCTCATTACCTTCCACGTGATCATTTGACAACAATTTGCTTTGGTAACTTGAAAACTCCTTACTAAAAGCTACTTTATTACACCTTAAAAGATCCTCTTCAGGGTTTTCAGTGCCAAATAACGACAGATCGAATATTAATTTGATAGGCAAATAATGACTTGGAAAATTCATTGACTAGGTTTTCTTTGGTTTGCGATTGATCAAATAGAACAGCCCCCACGTTATTGCCACGTAAATTAAGCCACGTCCCGGATTCCCTGACATATTTCCAGCAAGAGTTACGCCCGTGGTAATGAAAATCGCTATAATAAAAGTGATAAACTTCATAAGCGAATATAGTAAAATACTCGCATATATGTAGGTGTTTTCGACTTCTTACTTCCTCATACTTGCATATAGATATGCAGAAAGGGTCAGCTAATACCGATATTGAGCAGTACGTAATTGAAAAGGTCAAAGAAATCCGCAATTCAAAAGGTATTTCTCAGGCCAAGCTTGCTCATCTTATTGAGCTTTCTGTAGGTTTTATTGGTAATGTGGAAAATCCAAAACACATTGCTAAGTATAACTTAAATCATCTTAATAAAATTTCTAAAGAATTGGAAGTTCCATTTAAGGATTTCTTTCCTGAGGTGGGAATATAATATTGAGTTTTGGTTGATATGCTAATTTATAAACCAACGAATATTTATAAATCATTAGTGGATGAAAGTTTATTTGATGTTGTTCCGATAAGATCAAAATTTTGAAGCTTATCCAATATATTGCTTATTGAATCTCCGGAAACGTCTGTTTATTTGTTTTTTTGCGAATTTTTTAATTCCCTTAATGTTGCTTACGTAAGCCAGAATTTTTCTGCTATTTCTTGAAATACAATCTTGTTTGAGGCCATTTGTTGGGTAAGCTTTTTTGTTATTGTTCATAACAACATGGTTTAGTCTTACAAAGATATTTAAATTATAACTAATTCTCATCCGGCTTTTTCCAGAACTCTTTTTTAAAGCTTATGTTAATAACTATTGCAGGTTAGCCAATCTGTTTGAGAGTATAATATTTTATATTTGACATTGTTGTCCAGAAAATACAATCAAGATGAAAGAAGAAAATTTAGGGGTGTATATTAGACAATTGAGAGAAAAGGCAAATATGCCATTAAGAAAGTTGTCTGCTCTACTCGATATAGATCAGAGTACACTAAGTAAGTTGGAGCGTGGAGAAAGGCCTATAACTCGACAAATGTTGCCAATCATAGCAAAAACCTTCAATGTAAACGAAAAAGATCTTATTGTAAAGTTTTTGAGTAAGCAAGTTGCGCATCAACTGGTAGATGAAAAATACATTAAAGACATATTGTTGGCAGTTGAACAAGAAATTAAATACTTAAATAAAGCGGTCGATAGTAAGTAATGGAAATTAAGTTAGAAGAATTACAATATCAACAGATTGCCATTCAATCGGTGGTTGATGTATTTGACGGTAATATCAAAAATACTTTCGATAACGCCTGTTTTGAGGGCATCCGTTCAAATAATTGCACTTTGTCAGTTGAGCAAATAGCTAAAAATATAAAGGCGGTTTCGAATGGAAACGCAATTGAACATCAAACAGCAAAAATTACTGGTGAAAATGAACTTACGATCGAGATGGAAACAGGTACGGGTAAAACACTTGTTTACATTAAAACAATCTGCGAATTGTTTAAACATTATGGTTTTACAAAATTTATTATTCTTGTACCGTCCGTTGCCATTCGTCAGGGTGTATTAAAAACTCTAAAAACATTTGAAAGGCAATTAGAAGATATTTACGGCTTTATTCCCAAGTCTTTTGAATACAGCAGTAACAAATTAAATAAGGTAACCAACTTCATTGAAGAGCAATATCCACAAATCATGGTGATGACTTTAGCCTCTTTCAATTCGGAAGATAAAATCCTTAATCAGGCAAAAAGGGAAGATTTATTTGCCAATATCCCTTTTATAGATGCTATTGGTAGAACGAATCCTATTGTTGTAATGGACGAACCACAAGAAGGAATGGATACCGTAAATTCTGTAAAGCAAATAGGAAAACTCAATCCACTGTTCAAATTAAGATATTCTGCTACACATAAAGTGGTGAAGAATTTGATTTATCGTTTAACACCTTACGACAGCTATAAACAAGGTTTGGTTAAAAAAATTGAAGTATTAACCGTTACCGAAAAAAACGATGAAGCAACCCTTAAGCTGGAGTTGACAGAAATACAAAATGGTAAAAACCCTATTCGAGCCAAAATTAAAGCTTGGCATCAATCTGCCAGCGGGGGCATAGATTTTAAAGAGACCAAATGGTTAAAAGATGGAGATAATTTAGGTGAATTAACTAATAATCCAAGTTATCTTAATTATCATATTGAGCGAATTAACAAAAGTTTACGTACTGGTAAATGGTCGGTTACGTTTACTAACGGCACGCAGATTTTTGAACAACAAACATCGGGTAATATAGAAAGTATTTGGGCATTACAGCTGGAGTGGCTGATGATTAGGCACTTTACCAAAAAGCAAAAATTGCAAGAAAAAGGTATTAAATGCCTCTCCCTTATCTTTATTGATAAGGTGGCCAACTACGTGAGTGACAATCCGATTATCAAAAATCTCTTTATTGAAAAATACAAAAGCATTTATGCTGAGTTCCATGATGGACAAACACCCTCGGCGAGCGATATTGAAGCTATACAAGGATTCTATTTTGCTAAAACAGGTAAAGGAGAGTTTACCGACAATGAAACTTCGATGCGTAAAAACTCAGATGTTTTTGATGCTATTTTAAAGGATAAGGAGGAGTTATTAACCTACGGTGATTCCGTAGCAAATAAAATTGAATTTATATTTTCACATTCTGCTCTAGGTGTGGGTTGGGATAATCCAAATATTTTCAATATCGCCACATTAAATAACTCCTATTCAGAAATTAAAAAACGACAAGAAATTGGCCGTGGTTTACGTATTTGTGTGAACCAAAATGGGCAACGTGTTTATGATAGCTTGGAAATAGCAGATGAAGAGCGTATTAATCAACTTACTGTTATCCCTAATGAAACCTATGAAACATTTGTAACGCAGTATCAGGAAGAAATTAAAGAAATATACGGTTCAACATCAGCAGGAGCTGGAATGACCCACACACACAAAGGAAAACCACAGAACCAAGTCAGTTTTAAGCGTAACCAAAACGAAACAGTCAACCAAGCATTTAAGCGGTTTTGGAAAGCATTGGCCAAAAAGACTAGCTTTTCCGTTGCTTTTGATGAAGAAGCTTTGATCGCAAGAAGTAAAGAAGCGCTAAACACTATAAAAATAGCAGATTATCAAGCCGAAGTAACTAGCCGATCCATTGGCTCGATAAGCGAAATTGGTATTGCCGATGAATTTGGAGGAACAGAGTCATATAAATTGAAAGCAAATTATTCTTCTTTGGATTTATTAGAAGAACTAAGTGAAAATACAGGATTATCTTATATAACCACATTTAAAATCATCGAAAATATTGGCAGTATAAATTCCTTCGCAAAAAATCCGCCTCAATACATTCATCAAGCTTCTGCATTGATTAAAAATATAGAGCTTGAAGAAATGCTAAGAGGCTTAGATTACCATTTAACAAGCGAAACATTTCCCTTTGACTTTGATGACTTCGTGAAAAATATAGATGAAAATGGTTATGTGACTACACCAAATCGAGGTGTTTTTGACAAGCAATTGATAGATAGCGATGTAGAACGAAAATTTGCTATAGGTGCCGATTTAGATGATGAACTGATATGTTTTCTCAAATTGCCAAGCTACTATAAAATATCTACTCCAATTGGAGATTACGAACCAGATTTTGGTATTGTAATGAAGAGGAAACAACTACGAGACGGGAAAGAAAGCGAATTTTATTTTGTGGTAGAAACTAAGGGAACAAACAGCATCGATGATAAAAAAGCTTTAAAAGAAAGTGAAGTCTATAAAATACAATGTGCTGTAAAACACTTCCAAACGCTCGGTGTGGAAGTACAGTACAAAGCGCCAGTAAAAGAGTACCAATACTTTAAAACCGAAGCTTTTAAGGATATTAATGCCCTAACAGAAAAATAATGAGTGATCAAGAATATAAAGAAAATCCATTAGAAAGTGTACAGTCTCACGATTGGAATAAAGAACGACTGGAACAACTAAAAATGTTAATGCCCGATTTGTTTACCAATGATGGTAAATTGAACCTAAGTGAATTGAAAAAGGTAGTGGATCCTGAAAGGGTGAATGAAATTGAGCGTTATGAATTTCGTTGGTTTGGTAAAAGTAATGCCAAAAGAGAGGCTTTTACACCAACTGATGCTACTTTGGTTTTTGATGAAAACTTAAGTCTAAATCCTAATCAAAGCGAAAACTTAATTATTGAGGGTGAAAACTTGGCGGTTCTAAAATTATTAAGCCAAAGTTATAGAGAGCAAATTAAGTGTATTTATATAGATCCGCCTTATAATACAGGTAAAGATTTTGTGTATTCTGACAATTTTAACCAAGACAAAAAAGAGTATTGGGAAGATGCCGAAATGATTGAAAATGGGGTAATGATTGATACTAATGCTGAAAGTGACGGTCGGTATCATAGCAATTGGCTCAATATGATGTACAGTCGTTTATTGATGGCGAGGCAATTACTTCGAGAAGATGGGGTAATTTTCATTTCTATTGATGACAATGAAGTGCATAACTTAAGAAAATTGTGCGATGAGGTGTTTGGGGAGGAAAATTTTATCGCAAATATCATCTGGCAAAAAAAATATAGTCCTCAAAATGACGCCAAGTATTTCTCGGAGATGCATGACCATATTATCTGTTATGTGAAAAATATAAAAAGTAATGATCAATTAGGATGGGAAATTGGATCACTCGCTAGAAGCGAAGAACAAAACCAACGTTATTCGAATCCTGACGGCGATTATAGAGGCGATTGGAAGTCAGGAGATTTTTTAGTTAAGACTTACAGCGAAGCGTATGTCTATCCTATAACTACTCCTTCAGGGAGAGTTGTTAACCCACCAACTGGTAGATGTTGGAGGACATCCAAAGACAAGTTTGAAGAAATGGTTAAGGATAATAGAATTTGGTTTGGCTCTAACGGAGATAATGTTCCTTCTATCAAAAGATTTTTGACAGAAGTTAAACAAGGTATAACCCCTTCAACCTTATGGTTGCGGACAGATGTTGGTGATAACCAAGAAGCTACAAAAGAAATCAAAGATTTGTTCAACTTTATTCCTTTTGATACTCCAAAGCCGACTCGCTTAATTAATCGTATTTCAAAACTTGCACTAGGTGAGGATGATATTATTTTAGACTTTTTTTCCGGCTCTGGCTCTACAGGTCATGCTGTAAGTGCACTAAATAACGAAGACGGGGGAAACAGAAAATACATTCTAGTGCAACTTCCAGAGACTATAGATAAGAGTAGCGAGGCCTATAAAGCTGGCTATAAAAAAATCAGTGATATAACAATAGAACGCAATAAGCGTGTAATTGAAAAAATTATTGAAGAAAAGAAAAATAAACAACCCAATCTATTCGATAAAAAAGAGGATGTTGTAGATCCATTAACTGGTTTAGGTTTTAAAGTGTTCAAACTTAAAAAATCTAATTTCCCAAGAGTAGAATATGCACCCGATGCTGAAAAATCGGACGAAGAAAATGTAGAGGCGCTAAAAAAATATATTAGGGATAAAGAAGCTCAGCTACTTACAGCCTTTAATCGAGATGAATTAATCATCGAAATATTGATTAAAAATGGTTTCAAGCTAAACAATACAATTACTAAGCAAGAGCAGTTCAAAAAGAACGAAATCTTTTTAGTAAAAGATGGAGCGAAAGAAACCTTCATCTGCTTAGATGGTACATTGGCAGACGAAACGGTAGAATATTTCAAAACAAATATTGATCAAAAACTGATTGTACTTGAACGTTCATTAGACACCACTAAGAAGTGGAATTTAAAGCATAGTATGGGTGATAAGTTTAAAGCGTTTTAATCATGAATGAAGACAATTGGAAATATATATTGGTGAATGGTAAGTATAAGACTGTAGAAGTAAAAAACCCTGTATATGAACGAGGGCGTTTAGTATCAATTGAAGATTTGAGGCCTTTCGAAAAAATAACGGAACCAGATATAGATCCTATACTTCCGACTGTTGAAGATGCTAACGACATGAAAAGAAGGTTATATAATTCATTTTTCAGAAAGCCTTTCAAAAATTTCTTAATTCTTGCAGCAGCAGGAGCATCCATTGATGTTAAAGGCCCATCCATGATTAATTTGTGGAATATAGCGGAGGCTAAATATAAAATCTTTATTGGTGATGAAGTAAAAGAAGACGGTTTTAAAATCATTTTAGATGCAGTTAAATACACTTCTGACAAAAAAGATATAGAGGCACTATTATCTCAAATAGAGGGAACATGTAAATTCACGGAGGATAAGAAAGTTACATTAGATGGTCAAGCAAAATTTTTATCAGACATTAAGGATGAGATATTTTCTATAATTAAAGACAATTGTTCAATACCTAAACCAAATGCCGACGAAGTGTTTCCCCACAAGATTTTCTTGGAGAAATTACTACAAAGAAAGCAGACAAGTCCTAGGGTTAAGGTCTTTACATTAAATTATGATTTGCTTTTTGAATATGCAGCAACTGAAATCAATGCAATAGTTATTGATGGTTTTTCATTTACTTTTCCAAGAACCTTTAGTGGAAGGTTTTTCGATTATGATATAGTACAAAGAGAGGGTAGTAAACTACAGGAAGAAGACAATTTTATTCAGCGTGTTTTTCATTTACATAAATTACATGGGTCGTTAAATTGGGAAAAGGAAGCCATGAATAATCATGTTATCATAAGAGATTCCCCTGAAAGACCTTTAATGGTTTACCCGAGAGAGGCAAAATATGAAGATTCATATGAACAACCTTTTTTCGAAATGATGGCAAGATTTCAGCGTAACTTACGGTTGAACAATGACACCGTTTTAGTGAGTATTGGATATAGTTTTAATGATAAACACATAAATGCAGCTATTGAGGAGGCACTTAATCAAAATCCGAGTTTTCGATTGGCAGTTATAGATCCAGGCTTTGATAATGAGGGAGTATCAAACTCTTTATCCATTATAAAAAGATTAGCGATTGAATCTGAAAGAATATTAATGGTATCTGAGACATTTTCAGATTTTGCAAGCTTCTTTCCTGAAATCAAAACTTATGAGAATGATAATTATGAATTAATAAACCTCAAAAATGAGCAATCCAAGGATTAATCCATTTAGGCATGAATATTTTCTTGGATATATAAATCAGGTATACCCACAATTTGTGAAGATTCATTTTCCTTCATCTGTACTCCTAAACGGATTTACTCACCAGGGACAAGAATTTAACGGTGGACTGGTTGGTAATTTTGTTGTCATTGAGGGAGATAAATTTGGTTTCCTTGGTAGAATAACAGAACTTTCCTTACCAGAATCAGAGAGGTTATCACTTAATGAAAAAGCATTTCAAACGAGCAATTTTCATCCAACCGGAAGAATTGAGATCCTACTGTCATTTGATCTTTATGACCCCTTTTCGGTAAAAAAAGGTTTGACATCATATCCCAATATAGGCGCAAAAGTCTTTGTCGGATCAGGAGAGCTAGTGCAAGTATATATGTCAAGGTTTGGAGTCAAAGATGGTGAAAGTCCAGAGGTAATTAGATTGGGGCACTTAGTTTCAAATCCAAGCACTGAAGTTAAAGTAAATCTCCAGTCTATTTTTGGTCGTCATTGCGCAGTCGTTGGAACAACGGGAGGTGGAAAGAGCTATACTGTAAGCAGATTACTTGAGTCACTGTCAAAACTAGATGGGAAAGCAATCCTGCTTGATGCCACTGGAGAGTATGACGGGAAATATGAAGGAATGAAATCTATAGAAATAGGCAATGGGAAGCATGTCTTTCATTATTCACAACTTACAATTGACGATTTATTTTATTTGATTAGACCTTCTTCTAAAACTCAAGTGCCGAAGTTAATGGAAGGCATTAGATCCTTAAAAATAGTTAATCTTAATAAAAATAAAAGTCTGTTTAGGGAGGTAACTTTACCTGACAATACCAAACTGACCGTTGAAACGAAAATTGAGGGTGGTTTATTGAAAAAAGCCGGGTCAGACAAACGGCCTTACGAAGAATTTTATTTTAGAAACATTTCTACCCTTGAGGATGGAAATTCAAATTTTGATATTGAAAAATTGACTTTTCAGATTACTCAAGAATGTATTTGGGATAGTGCTTCGAGATGGGAAAATAAGGTGAAAATTGATATGCCTGAAAGATGGGGAGAAAGAAATGATGGGGATGTTTCATATTGTATCAGTTTAATATCAAGAATTAATAACATTATCAACTCGTCTATTTATCAAAACATTTTTGGATTTAAAAAGGAATTTACAGATCAAGATATAACAAAGGTTATAGATGATTTTATTACTGGAGATGATAAGATATTAAGATTAAATTTTGGAAACATTCCCTTTGATTTCCAAGTCAGAGAGATACTTGCAAATGCTATTGGAAAATATTTATTGAATAAGGCCAGATGTAAAGAGTTCAAAAATAACCCAATCGTATTATTTATAGACGAAGCTCATCAATTCCTGAACAAAAATATTAAAGATGAATACTTCGATTTAAAGCCTTTGGATGCTTTTGATTCTATAGCAAAGGAATGTAGGAAACATGGACTCTTTCTTTGCATATCTACTCAAATGCCACGGGATATTCCACATGGTACTCTTAGTCAAATGGGAACTTTTATAGTCCATAGGTTGATCAATCCGAATGATAAGGAGGCTATCAGTAACGCATGTAGTTCGGCAAACAAAAACACATTAGAATTTCTGCCAATTTTAGGTGAAGGTGAGGCTATTTTAACAGGTGTTGACTTTCCTATGCCTATTATTATGAAATTTGATAAACCGCTACACGAACCAAATTCAAAAACCCCGAACCTCAATAATAATAGAAAAAAAATATAAAATGATCCTATACAACAATCATACAGGTATCCTAAAGGAGGTAAAGGAAAAGCCATTCAAGCTTGAGCGTGATATTCAAATAGTATTTGAAAAAAACCTTGATATTATAATGGAACTATCATTAGTTAAATCTGAGTTTACGATTAAGAACAAAAGAATTGATACACTGGCATTTGATAAACAAAATAAAGCATTCATAATAATAGAGTATAAAAGAGATAAAAACATAAGTGTTGTAGATCAGGGATTTACATATCTGAGCCTTATGCTTGAAAATAAAGCAGATTTTATTGTGGAATATAATGAAAGTCTCAAGCAAGATTTAAAGAGAGGTGAAGTTGATTGGAGTCAGACGAGAGTGGTGTTTGTATCGACTGGTTTTACTGAGAATCAAATTCAAGCAACCAATTTTAAAGACATTGCCATCGAATTATGGGAAATAAAGCAATTCGAAAATGAGACAGTTACTATTAATATGATTAAAAAATCAAATTCAGCTGAAAGCATTAAACCAATAACTCAAAACAAGCAAGATCTGAAAAAAGTTACTGATGAGATTAAGGTTTATACTGAAAACTTTCATTTAGACAGGTATTCTGATCAGGTGAAAGAGTTGTATGAGCAATTTAAAATAGCTATTTGCAATTTACATAGTGACATAAATATAGTTCCAAAAAAGCTCTATATAGCATTTAAGTTGAAAAAGAACCTTGTCGATATAGTTACAGAAAATACGGGACTTAAGATTTTTATCAACCTTAGAAAGGGACAATTGGATGATCCAAAAAACATTGTCCGGGATGTTTCTTCAATTGGGCATTGGGGTAATGGGGATTACGAACTTTCGGTTAAGGATACCAAGGATTTAGAGTACATCATGAGTTTAATCAAACAAACAATTATATGAGCGAAGAGCAGCGAAATACTTCTGACATCATATTTTATAGCAGTCCAAATGGAAATATAAAGATTGAGGTTATTTTTAATGACGAAACTTTTTGGTTAAGCCAAAAACGTATGGCTGAACTATTTGGCGTTGAAAGCCATACAATTACCTATCATTTAAAGGAAATTTACCGAAGTGGTGAATTGGAAGAAGATTCAACTACTCGAAAAATTCGAGTAGTTCAAAAAGAAGGTAGCAGAGATGTATCCCGAGAATTAGACTTTTATAACTTAGATGCGGTAATAGCTGTAGGATATCGTGTGAACAGCTTCCAAGCAACCCAATTCAGAATTTGGGCCACAAAATTATTACGCGAGTTTATTATTAAGGGATTTGTGTTGGATGATGAAAGGTTAAAGCAAGGTGAAAAATTTGGAAAAGATTACTTTGAGGAACTTCTACAACGCATTAGAGAAATACGAGCGAGTGAACGTAGGTTCTATCTGAAAATAACTGATATCTACGAACAGTGCAGCATTGATTACAATAAAGATGCAGCAATAACTCAGACATTCTTTAAAACGGTGCAAAATAAGTTGCATTATGCGATATCTGGTAAAACAGCGGCACAACTAATCGCAGAAAGAGCAGATGCTGAAAAGCCAAATATGGGTTTACAAACATTTAAAAACGCTCCTACTGGAAAAGTACTAAAAGGAGACATCAGTATTGCGAAGAATTATCTTATTGAAAAGGAAATCAAAGATCTGGAAAGGATTGTAAGTATGTACTTAGATTATGCTGAAAATCAGGCTGCTAGACAAATTCCCATGAAAATGACCGACTGGATTATAAAGTTAGATGCGTTTCTTCAATTCAACGAATATCAAGTTTTAAAAGATGCCGGAAAGATAAGACATGATGTTGCAATGAAACTCGCTGAAAAAGAGTATGAGAAGTTCCGAGTGGTACAGGATAAAAATTTCATCAGTGATTTTGAGAATGAGGTAAAACTATTATCTAAAAAGCAGGTGGACACTAAAAAGTAACTTTTCACACTATTAAGCATGAGCAACATATTAAATGAAAAGTTTGAGTTAATCGCTCAGCTTTACGAAATTGATTCTATGGAGTTGATTGGCATGCCAACTATTATACTGGAACATTCTGTATTAAATACTGTGGATCTCTTTGAACTAACCAAAATTTATTTACATAGAGAGCCTCATAACAAATTGATTGTTTCAAATATTTTAAAAAGATTTTCTGGGAATAATCAATGTGTGCTCATTTATGATTATGTTTTTGATACTTTAAAATCAGCCGGCTACACAAATAGGTTACGGTACCGCAAAATCTTGGAACATATTTTAGTTGATTTAGATGAAACTTATAAGCTTGAATTTTTTAGCTATTTCTTTAGATCCAAATACGTCTATGAAATTAAAGGAGCCTTAAAAATAGCAAGGTTGGTTTGGAATATGGATCTCGAAACGATGCTAGTAGATAATTATGCCAAAACAAAGAACATCGATGTTTTAATTACATTGATTGATATGAGTAATAGTGGGGAAGTATATAACTTCATAAAAAATGCTTGGACGATAAAGACTCCCAATTATTTAAAAGCCAAATTTGTAGGTAAGTTGAGGGATGGTGCAGAACTAAAGAACATACTATTTCTTAAAGACATTGATCCTGGTAATTTTTTATCTCTTTTAAAATTTACCTCCGAAAATATTGATGATAAAATGCTTATGGAATGTTACGAAAACGTGCCAGAAAAATATAAGCCCTTTGCCATCTGGAATTTAAGCCGCCTTGGGAAGTGGAACCTCATTAAGCCACTAATTTTGGAATACGCTAGTAATCCTTTAAGAAAATTTCAGGGCTTTTCTGAGACCTCATTTGATTAGAGAGGGTATTAACAAATGATTTGTACCTTATTTGTATTTTTAGTCATGTAAGTATCTCAAAATCAATACATTTATACTTATTGTATTGGGAAATAGGAGGTCAAAATAAGTCAAAACACCATCAAACAAAAACATAGCAAACCACTTAACATCAATTAGTTAAGTGGTTTTTTGTTGTGCGCCATGCATGGTGATAAACTAGACGGTGCAAGTCCGTTATGGGGGTATGTAATCGCCAACCATTAGCTTACGGCAAGGGTGTCCATCGTGAGGTGG
>NZ_JBHSBY010000008.1:0-69453 GCF_042650905.1 Pedobacter jamesrossensis
AAATATCAAATAACGTAAAAAAAAGAAAGCGGATGAAGAGTTCAGCACTCATTCATCCGCTTTGCAAAAACAGACTATTTTAAGTCCACTTTTTCAGTGCCCTCGGTTACGGCAGGCCTTTTTTAACTTTTTTATGTTGGCTCGTTAGCCAATTCAATAATATCTTTTCCCTCTAAAACTTTTCGCTTGTTATTATGGCTTAGCGAATTAATCATTGCATCTCCTAGTTCTAACATAGTGCAGAAGCCGTCAGCTGAAATCATGCGGCCAATAGGAAATAGCCAGTTGATGTATTTGTAAAATTTATGAGCGAATTTTTGATTTTCAACTGGTTTAATAAAGCCTGGTCTGAAATTAAATACTTGCTCAAATGGTAATTTCATTAAATCATTTTCGGTTTTTCCTTTAACTTTTTGCCAATTTAATCTACCCTCGGGGTTGGTGCCACTCCCAGAAACGTAGCAAAAAGTCATATCCTTGTTTAGTTTACTTAATGTTTCTGCAATATGAATAGTTAAGGTATAAGTCATTTTGTAGTAAGTTTCTTTGCTTGCGCCAACTGATGTAATACCAAGGCAAAAGAAGCATGCGTTATAGCCTAGTAATTGATTTTCGATGGGCGTAAAATCAAAAAAATCTTGATGGATAATTTCTTTTAATTTTGGATGTGCATAGCCACAGGGTTTACGGTTAATTACCAAAACCGAATCAATTTCTGAACTATCCAAGCATCTGATTAAAACACCTTCACCAACCATTCCGGTTGTTCCGGTAATAATTACATTATTCTTATCTCTTGGTTTCCCCATAAATTCTAATTATTACAAATCAATAACGACTAAAGTTAGTCTTTGTTTGGCTTAATAAACTCAACATAATTCTTCTTTATGTACATCAGTATTTGATAATCATTCATTTTTCGAATTTCAGTAGCAGATGGCCTGTATATTCGGATAAAATTTTGTAAGGAATCGCCTTCAAGCTTTGTAATTGATGCTATTTTTTCGGCATCGAAACGATGATTAACATAGTTCATTTCTTCATCCCTTAATTGTACTTTCTGTAATTTAGATATTGATGATTTATTTTTTGTGAGCAAGCCAATTGTTTTTAAAATATCGAAACTTACAATAGAAGAAGTAGAGTTAGATACTAAATTATAGCCAACGGTTGGATAGCGCCAACCTTTTTCTACAACCATGTCTTTAATTGTTGGTGCTTTGAAAGCAAAAACGTTTGCATAATCCTTTCTCATTTTTAGCGAATCGTTAAGATAGTCACGTTTAGATAGAATTAGAACATCATTCAAATTTATAGCAGATGGTTTGAGGTAAATTGTAATGTCTTTGAAATTATTATTTAAATTAATTTCATAATCCTCATAGCCGAGTTTCTTCACTTTAACTATTTCCTGACTTCGTCAATGCGTCACCCAAATTGAGATTTCCAAAAATTATCTGAGAACAAAGGCTCGATTAGTTTCTGTCTTTCTGTAATTATCATTGTTTTGCTAATGGTTTTTCCACTTTGTGGTAATTTTATTCGTATCGTAGTAACTGTCTTTGCAATATCTAGGGCCTTATCCGCACTGATCTTATACTGCTTCTCCTTTAAAACACGTTCCAGTTCTTTGTATATCTTATAGGCAATGAAACAAATGCATACATGAGCTTCTATTCGTTTAGGAGTGAAATGGAACATAGGTCTCATTTCAACTGTACCCTTGGTAATTCTAAAAGCTCTTTCAACCTGCCATAAACTACTATATTGATCGTAAACCTCTGCTGCAGGCAGGTCGGTATTGGTAATATAGCCTTTCAGGCCATCCCATTTTGCATCCTCTTCTACGCTGCTTTTGTCTATGGTGACCTGTACATCTTTTGATATTATCAAAAACTTGTTATAGCCACGCTTATTTATGTTTTCCTTAGAAATGGTGCCTGTCTTAAAGGCTTTCTCTAGTCGGCCAATTCCCTTGATACGGTTATAAGCATCTTTTTTAGCCCGCTTTTCAGAGTAGCCTACTATCAATCTGCCGTGTGCAACCGTAGTTTCATTATAAACACCCTCAATCTTCTCTTGTGAAAGCAACCATTCCTGCTGTGTTTTGCTTGCATTTTTGATGCGTGCACCTATGATATACTTGTATCCCTGGGCTTTGAGAAAATCGATATTCTTTTTGTTGATTAAACCCGAATCGGCGACCAGCACAAAGTCGTTTAGTTTAAAACGCATAACAAAATCATCTACAATCGGTATCATAGTGCGGCCCTCGTATTGGGAACCATTAAACATTGAATACGATAAGGGATAGCCATCTTTACTCACTAACAGGCCTAATACTATTTGAGGTTGACTGTGCTTGCCATCTTTGGAAAATCCAGGTTCCCTGAAACCATCCCCATAATCCGACTCGAAATAAAGGGTGGTTACATCATAGAACATCAGGCCAATCCTGCCTCCCAAGATCTTTCTGGTATGTTCGACACTTATTTTTTGAATGGCCTCCTGTTGCGTGCTATACAGCTTGTCCATATACCGATAAATTTTATTCAAATGGACATCTTCGTCAAAATGGGATTTTAGGTATTCAATGGTAGCAGACTTACTCATGGGCTGGGCTAACCTGGAAATGACCAGTTGCCTGAGTATATAATCGTCTATCGCATCATATCCAATCGAATCATATACTTTATTCAACAGTAGTTGACTGCCGTTGTGGAGGATATTCTCAATATTGGAAAGCAGCGAATCTGTAACGTTCAATTCCTCGATCTCTTGAGTTCTTTGGTTGAATAAGTCTGCTCCCTTCACTTGGGTATTGCACCAAACCTTACCTTCCTGATAAAAACGTTCAATCTCGGCTTCGTCCTTAGATACACCAATTGTCTTGAGTTCCTTAAATTTACCCTGCACCTTAGCAGCTACAACAACACTGGTACTGCCAGAACGATTCTTTTTCTTGCGAACAAACATCCATAAAGATAGTTTTAAATCGACTTGCGTCACCCAATTTGGTGATGCAAATTATGTAAAACCAAGAAAATCAATGATTTGAAAAAATTATTCAAAAACAGTGATGAAGTCAGGATAGCCGAGTTTCTTCACTTTAACTATTTCTAGTAATGGATTTTTCTGAAATGAAAATTTTCCGTTTATGGTTGTAATAATGGTTTGCGAACCATAAGTTACAATTGCGGTTTCTACAGGTAATTTTGATGAAGAATCTAATAATTGTCCGTTAATTTTTTGGGCATATAATTTGCCAGATAAGATGATTAGCGAAAGGATGGTAAGGAGCTTCATGTTTAGATTATTATCTTACTAAAATAGGACTTAAGTGTTTGATTGGTAGAACTTTAACAATTGTTAACATTTAGCATGAAAAAGCCTTAAAACAAAAAAGTCTCAGTTTCTTTTAAAACTGAGACTTTTTTAAATTAGCTGGAAATTACCTTAGTGTTGGCGCTCCCATTTTATAGTCATAAGGAGGGGTAGCGCCTAATAAATTTTGCACAAAATAATCCCATCTTCTTCGCATCATATATGGTGAGTAAGCGCCGTATCCATGAGCACTGTTAGGAAAAATCACCAAATCAAAAGATTTATTTGCTTTCTCCAAAGCCTCGACAACTAGTAATGTGTTATACGGAGGAACATTATCGTCCATCATACCGTGTACCAACATTAATTTACCTTTTAAGTTTTTAGCGTAATTTTGATTTGCCTGCGCTTCATAATCCGAATTTTCAACTAACCCATTGTAGCGCTCGCCCCAGTCATCTTCATAATTTCTGTTATCGTGGTTGCCCGATTCCGAAATGCCAACTTTGAAGAAATCAGGATAGCGGAACATTGCTGTTGCGGTTGCAAAGCCGCCGCCGGAATGGCCCCATATACCAACTCTTGTTGTATCAATTGGGTATTTAGCGGAAAGTTGCTTAATTGCAGTTATTTGATCGGGCAATGTGTTTTCTGCCATGTTTCCATAGCTCATGTCGTGAAAACTTTTTGATCGGTCAGGGTTACTTGTACCTTCCATAACAACAACAATAAAACCCAGTTCTGCTAATGCCTGATTATCGCCCCGAGATGCGGCAAAAGACCAGCTACCAACACTTCCACCCTGTGGGCCAGGGTAAATATAATCGATAACCGGATATTTTTTATCAGCCTCCATTTTATTTGGCGTAAATACTAAACCGTAAATGTCAGTTTTTCCATCATGTGCCTTAACTGTCACTGGGGTTGGTGCTTTCCAGCCAGTTGCTGATAATTTAGAAACATCGGTTTTTTCAATAGTTGTTATCAATTTACCATTTAAATCGCGGAGAACACTTATAGTTGGTACATCTGGTTGCGAATAATTATCAATAAAATATTTCGAAGATGGAGAAATCGTAACAATATGGTTTCCTTCTTCGGGCGTTAAATCTATAAGATTTTTACCGTTAAAGCCAATTTTGAAAAAATGCCCAAAATAGGGGTTTTTAATATCTTTGCCATTTGCAATAAAGTAAATTGTCCTTGTTTTCTCATCAACCTTTAATACTCGCGTTACTACCCAGTTGCCTTTGGTAATTTGATTTTTTACCTTTCCGTTTGTAGAATCATAAAGATAAAGATGCCCCCAGTCATCTCGTTCAGAATACCATATAATTTCTTTTGATGAAGGTAAGTATCGCCAGTTAATTGCACCTTGACCAGATTCGTATTGAGTTTTTACTGTTTCTTCAAAAACTTCGCGTACCTCACCAGTTTCTGCATTCGCAATGCGAAATTTTTCTTGCTTATGATCGCGAGATGTGGATACAAATGCCACTTCCGAGCCATCAGCTTTCCAATCAATATCATCAAAAGTTCCGCTACTCGAGATATCATCGCTTAGTGTAGCACGGTGCGGATCTGCCGGGATATTTAATGAAACTACTTTTGGGTTTTCAACATCAATAATTACTCTTCTAATGGTTGCAATCTCTTTATCACCTGGCAATGGATATTTCCAGGCACTAAGTTTCGGCGAACCCACATTGGTACTAACCAGATACATATCTTTCGAATTTCGTTGGTCTTGCTGAAAAGTTGCAATTTTTTTTGAATCTGGAGACCATCTTAAAATAGCGCCATCACTGTGTTTCCAGCCCGCATTATCTGTCGCATAGCCATAATCTTTTACGCCATCTGTTGTTAATTGTGTAAGCTTGCCACTGGCAACATCTTTAACGTAAAGGTTGTAATCTTTAATCAAGATTGATTTCTTGCCATCTGGAGATAAAACCTCTCCTCTGTTAGCTCTTCTTCCACCTTGCGCTGAACTATTTTTGTATTCTGTTGTAAGCGTTTTTGTTTTCTTTATCGCATCAATAAGAAATGTTTGCTCACCATTTTCTGTTTTTGTAGTATACCAGAATTTATCAGCATCAATCCAATTTGGCTGGGAGAAAGTATGGTCGATATACTTTGAGGTATTATAACTCATAAAACTTTCAGCATGTTCATAATCTTTAGCTGTAAGCATTTTTTGTTGAGCATTTGTAGTAACTGCCAAAGTACAAGCCACTATGCTTAGCCAATATCTATTCATAATTTGTTAGTTAATCTTATCTGTAAAAATAATACTGTTTTAGGATTTGAAATTTATTTATCAATAATAATACAAATGAGTTACTTTGAATTATGTGGGAAGTTTACTTAGAAGACAGTTAGATATAATAGAAGCGGAGAGGGCGGGATTCGAACCCGCGGTACCTTGCAGTACACACGCTTTCCAAGCGTGCTCAATCGACCACTCTGACACCTCTCCTTGGGTTACAAAAGTATAATTTTTAATCATAAAAAAAGCCTGAGTGAAGCTCAGGCTTTTAAAGCTATATGCTCTCAGAAATTAATCTATAACCGTAATTTTTAACATGTTGGTTTTACCTTTTGCCTCCATTGGGATAGCAGCAGTATTGATAATGATATCACCTGATTTAACCAGTTTTTTACTTTTTAAGATTTCATTAACTTGAATTATTGTACTATCAGTGCTATCAAATTTATCATAGTAAAAACCTCTAACGCCCCAAAGTAAGCTCACAGCATTTAATAATGCCCTATTGCTGGTAAAAATAAAGGTTAAAGCTTCTGGTCTATGACTCGAAATTTCGAATGCAGTGTAACCACTCAAAGTCATAGAAACAATACCAATAGCGTTTGTTTGTTTAGCTAAGAAACAAGCAGAATCACAAATTGCATCACTTAAGAAAGATGGAGATTTTGGTTTTAAAAACTTATCAGGATTGAATGGATAGTTGTTATCTTCAATATTTTGAATAATTTTTTGCATCGTTTCAATAACGATTAATGGAAACTCGCCTACAGAGGTTTCTCCACTTAACATTACCGCATCTGCACCATCTAATACCGAATTTGCAACATCATTTACCTCTGCACGAGTTGGGCGAGGGGTAGTTATCATACTCTCTAGCATTTGAGTTGCAACAATTACAGGCTTAGAAGCTGCTCTACATTTAGCAACAATCATTTTTTGTAACAATGGAACTTCTTCCATCGGACATTCAACCCCTAAATCGCCACGAGCAACCATAATACCATCAGCTACAGCGATAATTTCATCGATGTTAGCAATAGCCTCAGGTTTTTCTATTTTCGCAATCACACGTGCAGTTTTACCACGCTCGGCAATTATTTGTTTAAGTTCGATAATATCTTCAGCCTTACGTACAAAAGATAACCCTATCCATTCAACATCGTTTTTAAGAACAAATTCTAAATTTTCTCTATCCTCTGGAGTTAAAGATGGAATAGAAACTTTAGTGTTTGGAAGATTTACACCTTTTCTGGAAGTTAAGATACCGCCATGAACGATTTCGCAAAGTACTTCATCTTTTAAGTTAGTCGAAATAACTTTCATTTGAAGTTTTCCATCGTCTAATAAGATAATTTCACCAGCTTGTACATCTTGAGGGAAACTTTGGTAAGTGATATAAATACGTTCTTCATTACCTACGCACTCATTGGTTGTAATTACTGTTGTTTTACCATTAATAAGGTTTATTCCGCCTTCTTTTACTAAACCTATGCGAATTTTTGGTCCTTGCAAATCGGCAAGAATACCAACGTTATAATCGTATTTTTTGTTCAAATCACGAATGGTATCTAAAACCGCTTGGTGATCTGCTTGAGAACCGTGAGAGAAATTTAAACGGCAAACATCTAAACCTGCATTAAACATGCTATATAATATTTCTGGTTTAGCTGAGGCTGGGCCGAGTGTGGCAACAATTTTTGTTCTAGAATGAAAAGGTTTCATTTAATGTTCGTTTTAGCAATGTAGTTTCTATTTGTAATTAATTATCTAAATTAATTAAACCACATTAAATTTTATATATTTTTTGTTTTGTTCAGTTTTTTATAACCCTCAAATATAGTGTATTTAATACACCAAGTATATAATTTTTATATTACCAAATTTTCTTTTGATTTAAGTTTGGTTGGGTCTATTTTTGCAGCTACTTGGATATCAGGTAGTTTGTTTAATCCGCTGATTAAATAATCCAGATCTTCTTTATCTATAAATTCTTTAATAATGATGAAAAAATCTACATTATTCATTTCAGGAACGAGTACGCCATCGCTACTTTTGTTACTAATGAGGTAATATTCTACCTCACCTTGCTCTACAAAAAAGTAATATTTGGAGAAAAACCATGCTGGTTCATCAATGTTAAAAAATATTTCGTGATCTTCTACTTTTTCAAAATGTGTATTTAAACGGGTGTTAATTTTATGGCACAGCACATAGTCTTTAAGTGGTGCTGTTACCGCAATTAGTATAAAATCAAGGTCTAATGTTAATTTTAGATAAGTTCTGTTCAAGAGGAAATAAATTATTTACAGAACGAAATTAAAAAACTAATTCTATATTCGCTTGTTATTTGAGAGCCAAAAATAAGGTTCTAAATAAAAACATTTGAAAATTGTAAGAATTTATTTTTCTTTGCACAGAATTATTTAACCATTAAATTATAAAATTATGTCTGATATTGCTTCAAGAGTTAAGGCTATTATCGTAGAAAAACTAGGTGTTGACGAAAGCGAAGTTACGCCAGAGGCTTCATTCACCAACGATTTGGGTGCAGATTCTTTAGATACCGTAGAATTGATTATGGAATTTGAAAAAGAATTTAATGTAGCTATTCCTGATGATCAGGCTGAAACCATCGGTACAGTTGGTCAAGCAATCGCTTATTTGGAAAAAAACGTTAAATAGAGTTACGCTTTTTCAGTATAAATGGAATTAAAAAGAGTAGTAGTAACAGGGTTGGGTGCGCTCACTCCTATAGGCAATAATGTTCCCGATTTTTGGGAAGGATTGACTAACGGGGTGAGTGGCGCTGCTCCTATTAAAGGTTTTGATACTGAAAAGTTCAAAACTAAATTCGCTTGCGAGGTAAAAAACTTTAATCCGGAAGATTTTCTGGAGAAAAAGGAAGCTCGTAAATTAGATCCGTTTGTACAATATGCTCTTGTAGCTACAGATGAGGCTGTGAAGGATGGTGGTTTTGATTTCGAGAAATTAGATACCAACCGAATTGGCGTTATCTGGGGTGCAGGCATAGGTGGATTGAAAACTTTTTTAGATGAAATTTCTAATTTTGCTAAAGGAGATGGTACGCCAAGATACAATCCATTTTTTATTCCTAAAATGATTATTGATATCGCTCCAGGGCATATCTCTATCAAGTATGGCTTACGCGGGCCAAATTTTGCAACTGTTTCGGCATGTGCTTCTTCTACAAACGCAATGATTGATGCGTTTAACTATATCCGTTTAGGTATGGCAGATGTGATTATCAGTGGGGGTTCTGAGGCAATTATTAACGAAGCGGGTATGGGTGGTTTTAATGCCATGCATGCATTATCTACGCGTAATGATGATCCGGCTACAGCTTCCCGTCCTTTTGATAAAGACCGTGATGGTTTTGTGGCTGGTGAGGGTGCAGGAACTATTATCTTAGAAGAACTTGAACACGCAAAAGCAAGAGGTGCAAAAATTTATGCAGAGCTTGTTGGTGGCGGAATGAGTGCGGATGCAAATCACATTACAGCTCCGCATCCAGAAGGGTTAGGTGCTAGAATGGTAATGACAAATGCATTAAAAGATGCAGGTTTAACAACCGCTTATATAGATTACATTAACGTTCACGGAACTTCTACACCGCTTGGTGATATTAGCGAAACGAAGGCTATTGGAACATTGTTTGGAGAAGATGCTTACCGTTTAAACATTAGCTCTACCAAATCGATGACTGGCCACCTTTTAGGTGCAGCTGGTGCTGTTGAAGCGATTGCTGCAATTTTAGCTGTTAAAAATGATATTGTTCCTCCAACAATTAATCATTTTACAGATGATCCTGCATTTGATCCAAAACTCAATTTTACATTTAACAAAGCTCAGAAACGTACCGTTAGAGCAGCGTTAAGTAATACTTTTGGTTTCGGTGGTCACAACGCCTCAGTAATTTTCAAAAAATACGAAGATTAATTAAACTGCGTCTTGCTATATAATTTTGTATGCTAATTAAAAATGGATAACTTAGTTAAATATGCTAATTAGCCGTTAATTGTGTTATTTATTTAATGCCGATATTAAAATTATATAAACTTTATCTCTCTCCGGAAAAGGAGTTTGTTAAAAAGCTGAAAAATATTCTTGGTTTTGTTCCAGGAAACGTAACGCTATATAAAATGGCGTTCAGGCATCGTTCTGTGGCTAAAGTTTTAAAAAATGGAAGTCGTAGTAGCAATGAACGTTTAGAATTTTTAGGCGATGCCGTTTTAGGTTCTGTAATAGCCGAATTGCTTTTTAAACATTACCCATACAAAGAAGAAGGCTTTCTAACCGAAATGCGCTCCAAAATTGTAAATCGTGCTAACTTAAATCAGTTGGCTAAAAAGATGGGGTTTGATAAACTAATCCAATTCGACCAACGTTCGGTAAGTATTCAAACTAAGCATAATTCTATGCTTGGCGATGCTTTTGAAGCAATTATTGGTGCAATTTACATTGATAAAGGCTATAACTTTACCAAAGAATTTTTACTTCGTCGAATCGTTAAACCCCATATCGATATTCACACATTAGAACTTACAGAAACTAATTTCAAAAGTAAACTGATTGAATGGTGCCAGCGCCATGGTAAAGATATTATGTTCGAACTGATAGAAAACGGCGAAGGTGAAAGCAATAAGCTATTTACAATAAGTGCTGTTGTTGAAGGTGAAAAAGTGGGTACGGGTAGAGATTACAATAAGAAAAATGCAGAAAAACTTGCTGCAGAAAAGGCTTGTGAAACTTTAGCTATTTAGGCTAATTGTAAACTAAAAACTGCAAACTGAATTATTTTCCTTTTCCTAAGGTATCTGTAAATTTTTTAGACGATTCTTTAATGTATTTTATGTAATCGTAGCTATTCCAGTACTGTGCTTTTTGAAATTCAGGGCGGTAATCAACCATGTACTTTTCCAAAGTATCTCCACGTAATTCGGTGTTGTTTTTAATTATAGTTGGGTTAAAGTAAACATCTATCTGCGATTGCTTAATCTCGTTATCTGCGTATCTGCCAAACCTTCTGGCGTTTTTAGGGTCTCTGCCAATCAAATTGTATAAACCATTTAGTGGATTAAATATGGCAGATAAGACTGAAGACTTACCGCCATTATATACGCCTTTATTTTGAAACTCCTTCTTTATCTCGGCTAAGTCGCTTTTTTTTGTGCTACCAATAACCGTAACCTCATTTAGCATTGTGGTGCCACGAACGAGGTAAATAAGAATATCTTGATGTCCTGTAATTACAATTCTTTGGTCGTTCATATTGGCTTTATCTATTAAAAGCGTATCGCCAACAGATGCTCTAATTTGAAACATACCTAGGTCGTTGCTTGTAACACCAATTTTATTGCGAACGTTACTAATATTCGCAATTGCCACTCTCGCATTGGTGCCTTTTTCAAACACTACGCCTTTTACAATAAAATCTTGGGCACTAGCTGTGTAATAAGTGCTAATAATTGAAAAGATAAGTAGGAGAAATAGGTGTCGGACTTTCATCTTGCATTAGATATTTTCGTAAAATTAACAATTGTTAACCATGTAATCTGTTAAAAAAACGTTAATGCTTGTGTATTTGTTTGCAGCCAATCACTATTTATCTTATTAAATAAAGGGTTTTTGTAGTTTAAATGGGTTGGAAAGCTTGCCATAAGCGCTAATTTTTGTTGGGTAGCCCGATACATAATCCAAAAGATTGTAGCATTGACAGAACTGCATTGGCCTTTTGCTTTTCCATAAAATATTTTGGGCTTTAAGGAATAACAAAGGGTTTATGACAGGCTGAAAACTTTTCAAATTTTTCTTACCTTTGCGCATGATAAAATCCATGACAGGATACGGCTTAGCAACGGCCGATTATGCGAATGCAAAATATAGTGTCGAAATTAAATCGCTCAATAGTAAGTTTCTTGAACTTAATCTAAAATTTCCTAAAGCATTTTCTGATAAAGAGTTAATTCTGCGTAATGTATGTAGCAAAGATATTGAACGCGGAAAAGTTAGTTTGAGCATTACCGTAGAACGTACTTCTGGTGAGGTTACTGGCGCAACAATAAATACAGCTTTATTAGCTCATTATTACAATCAGCTTATTGCGGTTAATGATCAATTAAATGCAAACAGTAGTAATTTATTGCAAACAGCTTTAACTTTTCCTGAAGTTATCAGCTACAAGGAAGAAAGCGTAAGCGAAGATGAGTGGAATCAATTATATAAAATTTTTACAGGCGCTTTAATCAACTTCAACAAATTTAGAGAAGATGAAGGGGCTGTTTTAAAGGCTGATTTAGAGTTGAGAATTAAAAACATTCTGTCGTATTTCAAATCGGTTGAAGAACTTGAACCGAAAAGAATTTCTGCGATACGAGATAAATTTACCCAATTTTTAGATGATGCGGTTGGCAAGGTTAACATCGATCAGAATCGTTTTGAGCAAGAATTGATTTATTATATCGACAAAATTGATATTACTGAAGAAAAGACACGTTTAAAAAGCCATTGTGATTATTTCGTGCAAACCTTAACAAGCAAGGAAGCGAATGGAAAAAAACTTGGCTTTATTTCTCAGGAGATAGGAAGAGAAATAAATACGATGGGAGCAAAAGCAAATGATGCACAAATGCAGCAATTTGTTGTTGGAATGAAAGAAGAGTTAGAAAAAATAAAAGAACAGTTACTTAACGTATTATAAAAAAGCTTAAAGCTTAAAGACTAAAGACTAAAGCTTTGGACTTTCAGCTTAGGCTTTATGCTTATCGACATGAAACAAGGTAAATTAATCATATTTTCAGCACCATCTGGAGCTGGTAAAACTACAATAGTACATCACTTATTAACGAAGTTTCCTGAGCTGAGTTTTTCTATTTCTGCAACAACACGC
The DNA here is from genome assembly GCF_042650905.1 of Pedobacter jamesrossensis. Taxonomy (NCBI): domain Bacteria; kingdom Pseudomonadati; phylum Bacteroidota; class Sphingobacteriia; order Sphingobacteriales; family Sphingobacteriaceae; genus Pedobacter; species Pedobacter jamesrossensis. Next base: position 12,501 of record NZ_JBHSBY010000008.1, read on the forward strand.
GAATTAAGAGGGGCAGAGCAACACGAAAACGACTATTACTTCATCACAAAAGAAGAGTTTTTACATAAAGTTGCTCGCCAGGAATTTGTAGAGTTTGAAGAGGTTTATAATGGAACATTTTATGGAACGCTGCGCTCTGAAATTGAACGTATTTGGAATGATGGAAAGCAAGTTATTTTTGATATTGATGTTGAAGGCGGTATCCGTTTGAAAAGAAAATATGAAGAGGATGCTTTAGCGATATTTGTTCAACCACCATCTCTAGAGGTATTAAAAGAGCGTTTAAGCGGTCGCGGAACAGATAGTCCAGAGAAATTACAAGAACGTTTTATTAAGGCTGAAAAAGAACTTCTATACGCTGATAAGTTTGATGTGATTTTAAAAAATTACGATTTGGCTACCGCTTGTGCGGAAGCTGAAAAGTTAGTAGGCGATTTTTTGAAAAAGTAAAACAGTTTTCAGTTCGAAATTTTCAGTTAATAGTTTTGGGTGTGTATTAATAGCATTACGTTAAATGGGCGATTTTTCAGATCTTTTGGTATATAAAAAATCATTCGAATTAGCAATGGCTATCTTTGAAAATACAAAAACTTTACCAAATGAGGAAATGTACTCCTTAACCGATCAAATAAGACGTTCCTCAAAATCTACAAATATTTGCTTTGTAGAAGCTTACAGAAAGCTTAGATATAAGGCTCATTTTATAGCTTCATCATATGATGAATAATCCCGAAAAATATGGGTCTGTCTAGCCGTTTATTATTAGCATTTAGTAGCTGAAAAATGTCAATTGAAAACCGAACACTGAAAACAGGTCTTTTCTTTGGGTCATACAACCCAATACATACCGGGCATTTAATTATTGCAAATTATATGGCCAACCATACTGACTTAAACGAAGTTTGGTTGATTGTTTCTCCTCACAATCCACTTAAAGAAAAAAGTGGGTTGGGAAATATGTATGACAGGCTGGAAATGGCTAAGCTGGCAACAGAGCAAGCTGAAAACATCAGAGTTAGTGATATTGAATTTGGACTGCCACAGCCTTCTTATACAATCGATACACTTACTTATTTACATGAAAAATATCCTGGAAAAGAGTTTGTACTGATTATGGGGGCTGATAATTTATTTTCTTTAAAGAAATGGAAAAATTACGAAGTGCTTTTGAAAAACTATCAAATTTATGTTTATCCTCGTCCAGATGCTGATGTAAAAGATTGGAAAAACCATCCTTCAATAACTTTTACGGATACACCTTTAATGGAAATTTCATCAACATTTATCCGCAAAGCGATAAAAGAAAATAAAAATGTTCAGTTCTTCCTGCCGGATAAAGTTATCGACTTTATAGACGGGAAGGGGATGTATAAATAAAAGGGTAAAGAACAATGATTAAGGAACAATAGGAATTACTTCTAATCTTTGTTCATTTATCCTTGTTCCTTAATCCATTTAATATAATAAGAATATTGTAGGTTTTTTATGTAAATCTATTTCTTCTTTACGCCAAGCGTGAATACTCTGCGTTTTAATAAACTCTTCTGCTCCCGTTAAATTACTTGCGATGCAAAGTTGTGTATTAGGTTTACAGCTTTTTAAAACCTCCTCTAACATTTGATTATTGCGGAAGGGCGTTTCGATAAAAATCTGGGTTTGCTTGTAACGACTTGCTGATAAATCTAAATCTTTAATACGCTTGGTGCGTTGCTCTTTGTCAATTGGTAAATATCCCCAAAAGGCAAAACTTTGACCGTTAAAGCCTGAAGCCATTAAAGCTAAAAGGATAGAACTTGGACCAACTAATGGAACTACTTTAATATTTCGTTTATGTGCTTCGGCAACAATATCAGCACCAGGATCTGCAATGCCCGGGCAACCTGCTTCACTCATTAAGCCAACGTCTTTACCTGCTTTAAGTTCAGTAAAAAACTGAGCTAAATCGGTTCTATTGTGTTTGCCATAATCGTGAACGATTAAATCTTTTTGTGGAGTTTTCAAACCCGCTTCTTTCAAAAATCTACGAGCAGTTTTGCTGTTTTCTACAATGTAGGTGTCAATTTGGTTAATCGTATCAACCAAATATGGTGTGAAGGTTTTGTGAGATACCTCTTCTGCCAGAGGTACAGGGATTAAGTATAAGGTGCCGTTTTGCATGCTACAAAAATACTTACAATAAATAGAATTTAAGTTCTAAAATTTACGAACTCTACAATATAATCTCTTTTGTAAACAGAGGTGTAGCAAATTTTATTTCTAATTGACTTAATTTCTGCACAATTATTTGAAGCGCAAAACGTTAAATATTAGTTAAATATGCCTCTCCATGCAATATTTGGCAGGAAATTAAAAAACTATGCTTGCATATTAAACCATAATTAATTTTGGTTCTCTAATTGATACACACATGTTAGGTTATTAAAATATAAACACACAAATGAAAACACTGAAAACTACGGCACTTGTGCTGGGGCTATTTGCGCTCCTTGCCGGAACCACAACCTTAGTCAGGGCACAGGGCTATGAAGAAAGCTACCAGGATGATGGTTATAATACTGGTAATGTTTCACTCCAAACTTTTTATGATGAGCTTTCTCCTTATGGAACTTGGATTCAAGATCCACAATATGGTTACGTTTGGCGCCCGGATGTAGATCAGGAAGATTTTCGTCCTTATTATACAAATGGCCGTTGGGCAATGACAGAATATGGTAATACTTGGGTTTCTAATTACGATTGGGGATGGGCGCCATTCCATTATGGCCGTTGGGTTGTTAACAATTACAGACAATGGATTTGGTTGCCTGATACAAACTGGGGACCAGCGTGGGTAGATTGGAGAAGTGGCGATGGTTATTATGGATGGGCACCAATGGCACCAAGTATCAATATTAATTTAAGTTTTGGTCGCCGTTATTCTGTACCCGAATTCTGTTGGAATTTTATTCCTCAGGCAAATATTTACATTAATGCTTTCCCTAGGTATAACTATGGCAGAAATAATGTTTACATCCGTAATACAACAATAATTAACAATACTTATGTTTATAACAGAAGAAGTTATTATGGTGGCCCGAGGATTGATGATATAAGAAGAGCTACTAATCGTAATGTAACTGTTTATAGATATTCTCAAAGTAATAGGCCAGGTGCAAGTAGAATCGATAACAGATCGGTTTCTATCTACAGACCAAGACCAGAGCGTGGCTCGATTGATAACCGAAATCCAGCGCCAAGAAAATTTGAACAAGGCAATGCCGGTTTCAATAGAAATGGAAGAGGTGATAACAGTTATAGCAATCGCGACCAAAGAGGTGGTAATAGCAATGACAACAGGGTTGGTAACAGACAATCAGTTGAACGTACACGTGATCAGGGAAATCGCGATCAGGAACGCATCCAGCAGATGCAACAGCGTAATCAGCAAGATCGCATGAGCCGTGACCAGCAAAATTCACAGCGTGATGTTCAATCTCAACAAATGCAACAACAACGTTCTCAGCAAGCCGATCAGCAGCGTCAGCAAATGCAACAAAGAAATGGGCAGGCACAACAACAGCGTTCTGCACAAATGGAACAGCAAAGGGCTCAGCGTGATCAGCAAATGCAACAACAACGCTCTCAGCAAGCCGATCAGCAACGTCAGCAAATGCAACAAAGAAATGAGCAGGCTCAACAACAGCGTTCTGCACAAACGGAACAGCAAAGGGCTCAGCGTGATCAGCAAATGCAACAACAACGCTCTCAGCAAGCCGATCAACAACGCCAGCAAATGCAGCAAAGAAATGAGCAGCAACAGCAACAACGTCAACAGAGAAGCGAACAACAACGACCTACAGAATCCAGACCGCAGGCGCAATCTCAACAACAAAGTCGTGGTGGAGAAAGAAGTAGTGAAAGCGGTAGGCCAGGTAGAGGAGGAAGACAATAATTTAAAAGTCCTGATGAAAATCGGGACTTTTTTTACACAATACTATTGCCCCGCAGCTTGGTGAAGATTACTCAAATCGCTACCACGAAAAGTTGTTTTTGCATGTGGATGAAGATTTTCTGGGTCTAAAAGAAAGGTTGATAAACCTAACTCTAGTCCAAATTTAATTTCCGATTCTGCATCATCACCAATAACCAGAATATCTTCCGGATTTAATTTGTGCTTTTCTATTAAAGTTTCAAAAGCATCCTTTTTATTTTGATTTGATGTGGTTACATCTACAACATAAACTTCTTCAAAATCATCAGCAATACCAAGCATTTTCACTTTCGTAGTTTGCTTACGAAGAAAGCCAGCTGTAACAATGAATTTTTTCCCTTTTAAGCTTTTTATGTAATGATAATCTTCTGATGGACTTAACGGTTTGGTAACTTCTCCAGTTACAAGATATTTTATTGCGTTATCAATTGCTGTTTGTTTAAAGCCATATTTAGTTGCCACTTTTTGAAAAGGTGTTCTTAGCATTTCTTTTTTAGCGCTCTGATATTCCTCTTCAGAAATGCCTAAATATTCGTTATCTAAAATGTTGTAAAGGCCACTCATTAATTGTTGCTCGTTAGGCTTCGTGAAATAAATGGTATTATCTAAATCGATAAAAAAAATACTTTTCATTTTGGATTGGTTTTTGTGTATTTAAAAAAAAATAAAAAACAGCGAGAGCTAATTTATGTTTAATATTTAAAGAACTACGATTATGACAAAGGAAACAAAAATTATAGTAGGTGTATTAGCCGGAGCGGCATTAGGTGCAACCATTGCATTAGCATTGTCTTCAGATTCTAGCAATGATGTTAAGGATAAATTATCAGATTGGTTTAGTGATTTGTTAGATACATCAAAAGAGAAATTATCTGATTTGGCTGGTAAAGCAGGCGGCGTTGCAGATAAAGTAAAAGATAAAATATCTGAAATAAAAGCATAAATAATTGGAGATGCCGGAAATATCCGGCATTTTTATTCAATTATAATTTCTAACCATTAAAAATGAAAATTGCTTTTCATGGTGCTGCCCGTACAGTTACTGGCAGTAAACACCTTATCACGCTCAAAAATAACACCCAAATATTATTAGACTGTGGTCTTTTTCAAGGCATGGGGCATATAACAGATAAACTAAACGGTTATTTTGGTTTCGATGCCAAAAAAGTAACCTACATGGTTTTGTCTCATGCACATATCGATCATTGTGGTTTGTTACCCAGACTTGTTGGCGAAGGCTTCAACGGCAAAATTTTCTGTACATCGGCAACCAGGGATTTAGCTCGAATTTTAATGATGGACTCGGCTAAAATACAAATGCAGGATGCAGAATTTTCTAACCGCCATTTGAAACCCGGCCAGGAAAAGGAAGAAGCTTTATATACAGAACAAGATGTAATAAAGGCAGTTAGTTTGATGAAAATTGTTGAATATGATGAAAATTTTGAAATCGAGCCTAATATTCATTTAAAGTTTACCGATGCCGGCCATATTCTTGGGAGTGCAGCAGTGCATTTAACTATAAATCAAGATCGTAAACCAACCAGAATTACTTTTAGTGGCGATGTTGGCAGATATGGCGATTTACTTTTAAAAAGTCCTCAGCAATTCAATCAAGCAGATTACATTCTAATGGAATCTACCTATGGCGATTCTCGACATAAAGATTTAGAGCCTATAGAGAATATGTTGTATGAGGTTATTAATAACACCTGCAATATTAAAAAAGGAAAAGTTATTATCCCTGCATTTAGCGTTGGGCGTACGCAAGAACTTTTATATGCATTAAACAGCTTAGAGTTAAAGCATAAATTGCCTGATGTTCGCTATTATGTAGATAGTCCATTATCATCAAAAGCAACAGAAATTTTAAGAAATCATCCTGAAGTTTACAATAATGGTGTAAAGGAAACATTAAAAATCGATAATGATATTTTTGGTTTTAAGGGACTACGTTTTGTAGAAACTGTAGAAGAATCTAAAGCTTTAAATGCTGATCCAAGGCCTTGCGTTATCATCTCGGCATCGGGAATGGCTGAGGCCGGACGAGTAAAACACCATATTAGAAATAATATCAGCAGCCAGAAAAATACAATATTAATGGTGGGCTATTGCGAACCATCATCATTAGGTGGGCGCTTAATTGCAGGACAAAAAGTTGTCGATATTTTTCATGATGATTATGAAGTAAAAGCCGAAGTTCGTTCAATTAAATCGATGAGCGCTCATGGCGATTACGAAGATTTATTACAGTTTTTATCAGGACAAGACCCTGAAAAAGTAAAACAATTATTTTTGGTTCATGGAGAATATGAAGTTCAACAGAATTTTGCTTTAAGATTGAAAGAACATGGTTTTAAACAGGTAATCATTCCAGAATATCACCAGGAATTTGAACTGGACTAATCAATCGGATTAAAAATCCGAAGATATTAAAGTCGGGAAAAAATTTCCCAACTAACGCAAGGTTTTTTGCCACAGATTAACAGATATAGAATTGTTTTAAATCGGTTAATGAGTCATTGAGAGGTACTAAGCAATCTCTCCAATTAGATTGTACCTTTGGAGCTTCATACTTCGCAATGATGATTTTTCCTTGAGATCAAGATTTATATTGATTTTCATGAAATAAATTATCGCTCAATATCGCGTAAAAAACTCAAGTATTTTTAAAGGAGATTTAATATTTGCAATAAACTATTTTGGCTTCTGAAATAAACCTTCTGCCTTGCAGCCCTCTACCTTTAAGCTTTATACTTTCGCCTTTCCTTATTATCTTTGCCTTATGGATGTTTTTGGGAAAGCCCTAACAGATTTTTATAAAAACGGCGAAGCCGATATCCTTTGGCTGCATAATTCTTACGATGAGCCAGAAGAAATGCCAGTCGATTTTTTCTATCGTGATGATGAAGAAATGCCTGTTTTGGAACTCCAGGCTTTACAAATGTGTACAGGTAAAGTTCTAGATATTGGTGCAGGTGTTGGTAGCCATGCCTTGCTTTTACAAGCCTTTAATATTGATGTAACTGCGATTGATATATCAGAAGCAGCTGTTCAGATTATGAGAAATCGGGGTGTAAAAAAGGCATTCGTTCAAGATATATTTTCTTATACAGAGAAATTCGATACCATTTTAATGTTAATGAATGGAATCGGTTTAACTGGCACCTTACCTGGATTTAAAGAATTTTTAATCAAGCTGAAATCTTTAGTTAATATAGAAGGCCAGGTTCTTTTTGATACTTCTGATATTGCTTATTTGTACGAAGATATGCCAAAACCTCAAAATCAATATTACGGCGAAGTTTCCTACCAATACGAATACAAAGGCGAAAAAGGAAACTGGTTTAATTGGTTGTACATAGATAGGAAAACAATTAAATTAATTGCCGAAGAAACTGGTTGGCAAAGCGAAATCGTTTTTGACGATGAAGAAGATCAATATTTAGTAAGATTAACATTAATCGCTTCTTAATTTAGGTAAAGAGTTTTTTAAATAATTAGATTTAATTTTTTATCATTTAATTCAGGAATGCATTTTTTTATAGAAATTGATCTTAAAAACATTATTGCACTATCCGTTTATTAAAAGAAACAATTAGCTTAAACAAATCATTATATTCTGTTAATGGCAAAGTTTCTGGTTTATCAAACACATCATGATATGCAGATATTCCGCCTTGCGTATAGAAAAAGAAGGCAGGAACTCCTTTTTCGGTAAAGAAATAATGATCGCTGTTTGCGGCTTTCCCTCGTGGGTTAATTTTTGATATTAATTTTTGTTCAGTATTAATTTCATTAAGCAATGCAAAAGCTTTGGGGTATAAACTTGCATTTACAACCGTCATTCCACTTTCGCCAGTTCCAACTAGATCGAGGTTAATCAGAAATTTAATTTTGTTTAAAGGAACCAATGGGTTTTCAGTAAAGTATCTCGAACCTAATAAGCCTGCTTCTTCTCCTGCGAAGCAAATAAAGCCAATTGAGTAAGGTTGAGGATTTTTAGAATAATACCTTGCCAAACTTAATAAAGTTGCTACTCCGGCAGCATTATCATTAGCGCCAGGAAAATAGGTTTCCGCACCCATTCCACCTAAATGGTCATAATGTGCCGTTATCATTAATATAGAATCCGGATATTTTGTTCCCTTTACAAATCCATAAATATTCGAGGCTTTAAAATCTGGAATTAACTTGCTCTCAATATCTACTCGAATGGTTTTTGGAATCTCTTTAACCGTTTTCTTGTTTAACTCAATCGTTGTTTTTTCTGAAGCTTCTGTTGCAACAGACCAGGTTAATTTGTCTTTTAATATAACTTCTAAATCAGGCGAAGCCTGAAATTTTGTGCTATCTATTTTAATTAAATCAGCTTTTTTATTTGTGGTCGGACTTTCATTATTTATGATGAAATCTTTGCCAGGGATGAGTTTCCTATCATTAATTTCGACTAACATTTTTCCGGGGAAAGTATTAACCGGAAAACTAAAATCTTGTTTGTAATTTCCGTTTATCGATAGTAAGCCAATTTTTTTATACTCTGTAGAAAGAAAATCAGCAGCTTTATTCATTCCCTCTTTTGTATAACCTCGTCCCCAAAAAAAGGTTGATGTTAGTTTGTTTATTGTTTTCCGAACATAGATAGAATCTTGGGCGAAAGTGTTCAATGAAGAAAGAAAGAGTATGAAGAAAACAATCCTTTTGGCTGATGAAGTTTGCATGGTTACAATTTGCAAATAATCGGAATGATTAAAAAAGAAAAGCCGAACAATTTTATTGATCGGCTTTAAAAAGTATATTGTCTTAAGTATTTACTTGGCAAGGTAAGGTTGCAAAGCAGTTTTAACTTTTTCTTTGTTTTGTGCTGCGGTCCATTTTTCTTTGATAGACTGATCACCAAGAGTGAAAAGAGTTTCGTAAAGTAATTTGCCATTGGCCATAGTTTTTACTTTAAAAGTATCGTTAGAACCAATTATATCAGCCCAAACATTACGAACATCTGCCCAATAATTTTGTTGATTATTCCACCATTTTTGAGCGTAAGCAAAAGTTTTCTGATCTATCTTGGTAAATTCTTCATAACCTTTTTCAATAGCTAATAATTTATCACCTTCTGGTGTGCGAAGCACTTTTTTATTATCTTGTTCAAACATCCAACCATTTTTAGTGATTGTAATTCTGCTTCCACGGGTTAAAACATTATAATCTTTGCGAACAGTAGATTCTCTCCTTGGAAGTGGTGAATCTGTTTCACTCGACCATGAATCGTGGCCGCCAACATGGCTCCAGGCTCCAATGCCTTGATAACGTGGACTATCATCTACCTGATAAACTTTTTGAGTCCATTTACCTTTAACATCGGTAGCGGTTAAGTTGCCTTTTTTCCAAGCATTATCTTGTGTGTAAAGCATAATGTTAGTGTCTTCATAAGTCCAATCCTGGCGCCAGTGCTTAATAACTGTTGTATCATTAATTGCTAGCATGTGTTGAATTACAATCCTATTGGGTTCATCAACAATAATTTCTGCCCATTCATTTCCATGACTTTCGTATGGTTTGCTGAATTTATAGCCTGGATTTGGAGAACTAACTTCGCCATAGTTAAAGTTAACTTCATAGAAACCTGCTAAGGATTTAATCGCTTTTCTGTCTTGCTCAAATTTGCCTTGAGCATGAGCGCTAACAGCAAAAAGTCCGGTTAGTACTAAAATTAGATTTAAAATTTTCATGTTATTTTATTTGATTTTTATTATTGGAACAACTTTGAGTGAGCATCTAAACTCATATAATTATTCTCATTGTTTGAATATTTAACTTTCTGCAACCGCAGCGTTTTTCTTTTTCTTCTTTTTACCCCACCAAATTATAAAACCAGTAATTGGTAAACTGGCCGCAATGAAACTGGCGAAGAAAGCCATAATTTTACCAGTTAAACCTAATATAGAACCTACGTGAATGTCGTAATTCATGCCTACTACAACTTCACCTGCATTTTTTTGGCTTGATTTCTTCGGTTAAGTAATTTGCCCGAATATTGGTCGAATTGTAAAGCGTCGAAGTTCCAGTAAGTTTCATCGCCACGATATCCGGTTGCATAAATTATGCCGTCGCCAGTGCCCGAAGCAGGAGACATGCCAATTCTATCGGCTCCTTTAAATTCTGTTTGTGCGGTAGTAAAGGCAATATCAAGCGGGTTATTTAGGCTTGTTTTTGTCGAGTCAGATTTACCTATCACATTTACTGGTGGCTTAATACTTCTTGATGCAACTACATAAACTGTTGTTTGGAACCATTGAAAGGCAAAAACCATTCCCGATAAGGCCAGCATTAAGCAGATAGTCATTACATAAAAGCCCAAAACATTATGCATATCATAATTAATACGTTTAAATTTTGCACTCCATTTTATTTTGAAACTTTTATCAAAATTTGACTTTTTAAGATTTTTTGGCCACCACATTATCATTCCAGAAATTAAAAGGAAAACGAAAATGAAAGTAGACCAGCCCGTAATTTGTTGTCCAATGGGGTGGTTGATTAAGAAGCTCCAGTGCAGCATTTTAATTACGGCAAAAAACTCATATTTATGATCTGCAACCATTGTAACCTTGCCCGTGTACGGGTTTATGAGTACTAAATCATAATAATCTATAGAGTCGAAATACCAGAATGCTTTAGGGTTGCCAGCTTTGTATGCGCCAAATTCCCAGGCTCTGTTCGCTTCGTTATAGGTCGAAATAAAACTAACTTTTTTCTTCCCACCCAAAGCCTTTTCTGCATTGGTGGTTAAGGTGCTTAATGGTAAGGTTTTTAAATTTGAAGGAGCTTCGACGAAAAATTCTTTTTTATGGATAAGCTCTGTAATTTCTTTTTGAAAAGCGAAAATACAACCCGTAACACCCAGAAAGAAAACAATGAGTCCAGATGCAATGCCTAGCCATAAGTGCAGCCAATCGCTGATTCTTCGTAATATCGATTTTTTCGGCTTTTTTTGAATAGATTTTGTCAGTGTCATTAAGCTTTTTTGTAAAAGAACCAATTGATAGTGTTGTTTACCAATTGGTTAAATTTTGTTATAAAAAAGACTACTTAACTTCAGTAGTATAGGTTACCAAATGCCAAACTTTTTCGTAGTCTTTACCATTTAGTTTTCCTGCAGTTTTATCTTCTGTAAATGCTTCTAAGAAATAATTACCTTTTTGTTCGGGCTTGAAAGTGAATTTTCCTTCTGCATCTGTCTCCACAGGTTGTGCTTTTCTGTTAGCATTAACAAGCGTTAACTTTTGTTTAGCAAAAGGTGCTTTGTTATAAATTACCTGGTGGTTTGATGATTCCCCAACTTTTAAAACTTGTTTTTCAGGTCTAATAGTTAAGGCTGCTTCAGCAGGAAATCCTAAATTTATTTTAGATTTTCCAACCGCCACATCTGCAAAGGCATAATATTCGATTTTTGCGTGTTCGTAAACATCTGCAACTTCATGTACAACAGATAATTTATAAGCGCCATCCTGATTGGGAGTAAAGCTTGCTTTAAAGAAATGAACATCTGGTGAAGTAGTTAAAACCGTAGTTGTTCCGTTCGGAGCCGTTAAAATCAATTTGAATTCTTTTAAATTGCTGAACCATTTTGCTGCAGAATCTGGTTCGTTAGCCTCATATTCTCCAAAAAACACTTTAACGTTTTGTGGCTGTCCTTTTTTTCCGGTGGATGGTGTTTCAATCCATAAAGCGTGTGCAAAAGTGCTCGTTACACTAAATGCTAAAAAGAAAAGTAATAGTGATAATCTAGTTTTCATAATATTTCGGTTTTAGGTAAAGTCAGCAGAAACTATCTGACAAATTTCTGCTGACACATTAATTAAAATTTATAGGCTACGCTTACTCTGAAATTTCTTGGTGCTTCAGCCTGATAATAGTAGGCGTTTAGCCATTGGTAATAAGAACCACTGTATAAATATTTGTCTAAAATGTTAAATACATTTCCAGTGATTTTGAATTTCGGGCGCTCATAAAATAAACCTCCATCTACTTTAAAATAGTTAGGTAATCTCTGTAAACCAACGCTCCATGTATCAGTTGCACGACCAGCTAAGTAAGTAAAACCTGCAGAAACTCCCGAGCCTTTAAGTGTACCATCTTGCAAAGTATAAGTTAACCAGCCATTAGAAACATGTTTAGCAAAACCTGGGATAACATCACCAATATTAATGCCTGTAACACCAGGCGTAACTTCTGTTACTTTAGAATCTGTATAGGCATAGTTCGCAATTAATGTTAATCCATCTGTAATTTTACCTCGTAAATCGAACTCAAGACCTTGTGATCTTTTTTCGCCCAAAACAACGCTGAAGTTTGTGCCTGGTGTGTTGGTCGGATCTGCCGTTAACTCATTTTGTTTAAGAATTCTATAAGCTGATAATGTTGTATTCCACCTACCGTCAAACCAATCTTTTTTAATACCGATTTCATTATTTGTACCAGTTATTGGTTCAACTTTTCCACCATTTCTGATTAAGCCACTCTGAGGTGTAAAAGCTTCATCATATACGGCATAAACAGCTGTGTTTTTATCAATCGATACGCTTAGACCAACCCTTGGAGTAACTTTTTTAGCTTTATCTGGTGCTCCACCGAAAGCCGATTGGTTAACATAAGTGTAACGTCCCGCTAATGTTAAACGAACTTTATTGTCGAAAAAGCCAAGTTCATCTTGGGCGTAAGCACTTAAATATTTAGAATCCATTAAGCCGCCTGCAGCAATTGCTCTTTGTGTTAATGGCGTTGTGCGGTCAAAATCAGGATAACCGTTTGTTGGAAAACCATAATTTGGATTATTTAAGTCGAATGGAGAAGAAGGCAAATCTAAATCATGAGATTGACCCCAATCTGCCATATAGTTTTTCTTTCCGCCATCAAATCCTGCTAAAATACGGTGATTGATCCCTCCGGTTTTAACTTGTCCGTTTATGAATAGTTGAGCTAACTTCATGCTGCTTTCGGCATCCCAAATGCCAACATTTCTAATCACTGTGCTATTGGCATTAACTGCCGAAGGCCATGAGCTATATCCAATCTGGTTGTATTTAAAGTATGCAGCCTGAGCGGTTAACTTCCAGTTATCATCAAAGTTATGTTGCAAGTTTAAAAACAAACTCTGGTCGTTAATGCGGGTTGCTGGTAATCCAGGTTGAGTCATTGTTAACTCTTTTGGGTAGGTAGCATAGCCATTTGGAGAGAAAATGTAATAAGACCCAACTTCGGTCATTTTTGCATTTTGGAATGTGTATTCTGCAGTAATTTTTGTTCGGTTCGTAATTTGATAGCTTAATACCGGAGCAAAGCTGTAACGGTCGTTCTGCTCGTAAGGTCTGAATGAACCTTTGTTTTGTACCGCGCCATTTAATCTGAATAATAATTTTCCATCGCTAGTTAATTTACGATCAAAATCAACTGTGGTTCTGTATAAGTCATAACTTCCTAATGTGAAAGAAACTTCGCCGCGATTAAACCCTGTAGGTTTTTTGGTTACTACATTGTACATGCCACTTGGATCGCCGTTGCCTAACATGAAACCAGCCGGGCCTTTAACAAATTCGATATGGTCAACAAAGCTCATGTCTTCGGTTAGTGGCCCCCAGAATGACGATACAACATTGAAACCATTTCTCATGGCTTGGATTTGAGAGCCACGCATGGTAATGTTGGTGTACAAATCACCCCAGTGCTCTACTCTTGTTGCACCACTTACATTTCTTATCAAGCCATCGCTCATGCTAATAATTTGCTGGTCTTTTATAACCTGATCGCTTACGGTTTGTATATTTTGAGGCGCTTCTAAAAGCGGTTCGTTTAAACGAAGTGAAGCAGAAGGTAAGCCAATTTTATACCTATTGTTTTTACCTGCAACAGTTACTTCTTCAAGTAACTGGTCGTTTTCAACTAATACAAAATCTACAACTTGGTTTTCACCTGCAACAACGGTAACACTTTTCTCTGAAGCATTAATGCCAACAGCAGAAGCTTTAATGGTATAAGTGCCGGGTTTTACTCTGTGGATTGTGTATTTTCCATTATCGTCAGTAGTATTACCATTTCCACTTCCTTTTAAACCAACTGAGATATATGAAGCAGGCTTACCGTTCGATGTGGTAACAGTTCCTTTTATTGTTGCAAATTGCTGGCCAAAGGCAATAATGTTAATTAGCAGCATCACTGCTGTTAAAGTAAAAATTCTCATTTTTTTTATGATTTTGTATTAAAATTTATAAGTGAAACTTCCTGTAAAGGTTCTTAAGTCTTGCGGGTTCATCGTGCTGTAGCCAGTCCAGTATTTTTGATTTGTAAAATTGTCTGCTTTAACACCAATTCTAAATCTTTGGTGGTCATAGAATACAGATGCATTATAAACCTTATATGCAGGCAGTGTAAATATGCCTTGACTAACGCTATTCACAATCATGTTGTCGCTAGCATAATTTCCACCTGCACCCAAACCAAAACCTTTAATCGAACCGTTTAAGAATTTATAGCTAATCCACAAGTTTGCAGAGTAGGGTGCTGCAGAATAAGCATCTCTTCTACCTTCAACATCTGCCGATGCATTTTCCAGATGATTATCATTGTAAGCAAAGCCAGCAATAATGTTTAAACCATTTATTGGGTTGGCTACAATTTCAGCTTCAATCCCTTTACTTATTTTGTTGCCATCCTGAATTTGGGCATTTGGGTTTAACGGATCTCCATTGTAACCTCTAACGATATCTTTTACCTTAATGTCGTAATAAGAAACCGAGCCAGTTAATCGATCGTTAAATGCACTTAATTTAACTCCTCCTTCTATTTGATTTGCCTGTTCTGGTTTGAATGATTCGCCTCTATAATCAATTCCATTAATATTATTGAAGCCATTTTGGTAGTTAGCAAAAAGAGAAACCTGATCTTTAACGATTTGATAAACCAGTCCAAATTTTGGAGAAAAAACGGTTTGTTTATAAGCACCTGTTCGCGTAGAACCTGCACGGTCTGAATTACCTTTATTATCAAATCTATCAACGCGAATAGCTGCTAAAGCGATAAATTTATCAGTTAGGTTAATTACATCAGATGCATAAGCGCTGTAGGTATTTGAAATATAATTTACAGGATATTTAAAAACGACATTTGGGTCATTTGCATTTGCAGTGTAAAAGGCTGCTAAGTTAGATTCATTAAAATTATTATAGTTGGGGTCAGTTCCGTTTTTATTTGTAAGGTCGAAAGTATTAATCGAATAAAATAACTGATCAGAATTCTGGCGCAGGTAATCTAAACCTAATACAAGTCTGTTTTTAATGGAACCGATATTGAAGTTTCCATTAAAGTTTTGTTGCACCTCGTAGGTGTAGTTTTTGCTGTTATCGGTAGATTGATCTGCTCTTGATAAATAATCTGCACCTGGCGCAGCTGATGGATTTAAGTAGCTGTTTGGAACCAAAAATAAATAGGAACCACGACCATTAGAAAAACTATAATTACTTGAGAAATTGGTATGTGACGACCAGTTATCGTTAAATTTATAGTTAGCCTGTGCGAAGAAGTTTGTACTTTGATATTTTTGCTTCATACCAGTGCCAATAAAAGATTTGTTATAATCGATACCTGCCTGATCTGCTCTATCAAAACCCAGTTGAGCTACGGGGAAATAAAAGAAAACGAATGGTTTTAAAGTATTTGTGCCACTGGCTATTTCTGCGTCGAAACTAAAATCTAGTTTATCGTTTACCTTATAAGATAAGCTTGGTGCTAAAAATAAGCCCCTGTCGAAAACATTATCCTGGAATGAACCTTTATAATTGTAAGAGGTATTTAAGCGAGCGTATATCTTATTATTTTTATCAACAGGAAAGTTAAAATCTGTACTAACTCTATTTAAATCATTACTGCCTGCAGCATAAGTTATTTCGCCACCAATGCCCTCAAACGGTTTTTTAGTCACACGATTTATTAAGCCACCGTATGAAGTTAGGGTACTTCCGAATAGAGTAGCTGATGGACCTTTTATTATTTCAATACTCTCTAGATTTGCAGCATCGTTTCGGCTGGTTACGTTGCCAGCAAGTCCATTTCTAAGTTTTGCTTGAACAATAAATCCTCTCGATGCATAATAAGCACCTCCATCGCCACCACGAGAGGTTGACTCCCACATTTTTTGCAGACCTGTAGCATTGCGAGTCGCATCATCAACAGAAAATATTAATTGGTCTGCAATAGTTTCTTTAGAAATTGTGGTGTAAACCTGAGGGTTCTCAAGATTAGTAAGTGGCATTTTTGAAACATAATCACTTTTTTTAGTAGCATATTTGTTAACTCTAACCTTATTGATGTTTACTTCATTTAATTGGTTTGAGCTCTGGCTGATGACAAAATCTATTATTTGGTTTTGGCCTGCTAAGACAATAATATTCTTCTCTGAGCTTTGTATGCCCACACCAGATGCTCTTAAACTATAAGTGCCAGCTTTAACTTTTTGTATTTCAAAAAAACCTCTTTCATCTGTAATACTTCCCTGTCCTTTTCCTTTTAAACCTACACTAATATATGCTGCTGGTTTCCCATCAGAGGTTGTAATAGTTCCCTTTACGGTTGCAAATTGCTGGGCCAATGCAATTATATTGATGCTTGTTAAGAAAAAAGTTAAAATAAGGAGTCTGATTTTATGCATGTTAAATTTATTTGGATTAATTCTAAACAGCTGCAAAATAACGGTACAAATTTTAATAATCCAAATTATTTTGAATAATTCTAAATAAGAGGTTTTTGTTTAAGGTTTGATTGGAGTTTTTCTGCTTGATTATCAGTTCTGAATTGCTACTTATTGATATGAAGTTTATCATTTAGACCGTAAAAACCTTGCTAAAATACAAGCACAAAAAAAGGATTACCTTTTTAAAGATAATCCTCCTATAAATTAATTGTTGCTTTCGCCGGCTAGAGTAATAATTATTTTATTTAATAGTTAAAACTTGTAAACTTAGCGGGCGTTCGGTGTCATTTGCTGGTGTTATCAAACCACCACAAATTACATCGTAATGATAGCCGGCGGCGAAAATAGCATCAGTTTTTGTGAGTTTTACAACTCCTGTAGCTGTATCTTTTACATCAAGAGAATAAGTTCCAGCGTCTACAGCCACAAAACTCGTTGCAGTTTTGTACGTTTTGTTTGTTGCATACGAGGTTGTCGTTCCAGTTTTAATTAAATCTAATGCAGGAGCATCAGGAGATAAATTAATAAAACGTATGTACGCCTTATCGGTTGCTGGCATACTTAAATCATCGCTAATTAAGAGCCCATCGAGCTGAGCAGGCTTGTTAGCCAAATAGTATGAATAGCTTGTGTTTTGGTTTAAAGAAATGTCTTTTGCAAATAAACTTTCTGTCGAGCTTCCGCTGGTAAATTTTAAGGTGTAAGTGCCAGCAGCTCTCGATGTGTAAGCAGTAGAACCCGCAAAAGGCAAAGATGCTGAGGTAATTATGTTGCCATTAAGATAAGCGTTGTATGTTGCCAATGAAGGAGAAGCATTAACAGTTCTTAAATAAGAAATTGTAGTATCAGTATTATCAGTTTTTGCACAGGAACTGATAGTTGAAATACCCATTGCTGTAATTACAGAGTAAAGGAATGCTTTTTTAAGATGTTTGATAGTAGAAAATTTCATGCGGTTTTTAGGCTTTAATTTTTATTTATAATTCTAACAGAAACGATAGTCGATTAACATTCGCTACATGTTTACAAATATTGTGCTTATAGTGCAATTAAAAATGTTAAATCTTGTTAAGCTGATGTTAAAGTTTTGCCAAAATTTTTTCACTTTCATTTAGCAGTAATGGCGAATTTGAAATTGACCTTAAATACAACTTTAAGTAATAAGTGAAATTTATATTTACAAATGTTTGATTAATCTACAAAGATTCAAACTGTGTAGGCTGATCAATGCAATGAAATTCTATTATTGCAGTGATTTTATATTACCATTGTAAAAAACCATTACTGGTTAACATCTTTTTTCATAAGAAATAAGCATTATTTTAATGCTTACAAGCCATAAATCAACTTATCGAGTCAAACTAGATAATAATAAATTATTATTAAAACGTAAAAAAATCGGCATAATATTGTGGAACTCGATTTTTATTTAAACCTTTGCACCTCAATAGAGTTAAAGCCGTTTTAATACGCAAGAAATGATTAAACAATTTTTATATAAACTTTCAAGTTTCACAGCGCATTCAGTGTCTGATGAAGGTTTATTTATAAATAGTTTTTTACCCGTATTTCACTATCCAAACTGCCGGCAAAATTTTACTCCACGTATTTAGTACATCTTACTAATACCAACGAGGAATTGATCCTCTCTAAAAACCCAATTAACAAGAATACCTTAATTTTTCGTTAGAAAACGAATGAATATTAATGAATTTATAGTACAAGTCGCTATCCCAGAACATCACGTTTTTGCGGAAGAGATTGTAACCGAAATGGCCGAATCTGCGAAAGCCAGAGGAACAGGCATCGCTAAGCGTTCTCCAGAGTATATTTCTGGTAAAATGCAAGAGGGCAAGGCAGTTATTGCTTTTCACAAGGATGGCTCTTGGGCTGGTTTTTGTTATATAGAAACTTGGAGCCATGGGCAATTTGTTGCCAATTCTGGCTTAATCGTTAGTCCGAAATACAGAAAAGCAGGATTAGCACATGCCATTAAGGAAGCCATTTTCGAACTTTCAAGAAAGTTATATCCAAAGGCCAAAATATTTGGTTTAACTACCGGATTGGCTGTAATGAAAATTAATTCTGACTTAGGCTATGAACCTGTTACCTATTCTGAGCTAACTCAAGATGAAGATTTTTGGAAAGGCTGCCAAAGCTGCGTAAACTTCGAAATCTTGAAAATGAAGGAGCGGAAAAATTGCATGTGCACAGCGATGCTTTACGACCCTGCGGAAAAGAAACACGAAGCTGCAAAAGTTTTCGCAGAAGAATTACAGAAAAAACCAGGTTTATACGAACGTTTTATGCGTATTAAATCTCGATTGGTTGTTAAACCAAAAACAGGATTAAAATCCATTTTAGTATTGTTTACCCTTTTATTTAATAAATAGAATTGATGAAGAACAAAGTTGTTTTAGCATTTAGCGGAGGTTTAGACACCTCATTTTGTTGCATCCACTTAGCTCAAGACCGTGGATTAGAAGTACACTCAGTTATTGTAAATACTGGTGGTTTTTCTGATGAAGAATTGCAAGAAATAGAAAAACGTGCTTATGCTTTAGGTGTAAAATCTCACGCTGTGGTAGATGAAACTGAAAGTTATTACGATGGTTGCATCAAGTATTTAATTTTCGGCAACGTATTAAAAAATGCGACTTACCCACTTTCTGTAAGTGCTGAACGTGTGAGCCAAGCTACTGCAATTGCTAACTATGTGAAAAAAATTGGTGCCGATTATGTAGCTCATGGGAGTACTGGAGCTGGTAACGACCAAGTTCGTTTTGATATGATTTTCAACATCTTAATTCCGGAAGTTGAAATCATTACGCCAATTAGAGATTTAAAATTATCCCGCGAAGCGGAAATAGAATATTTAGCCAAACATGGTGTTGAATATAGCGCAGAGAAAGCAAGATATTCTATCAATAAAGGTTTGTGGGGAACATCTGTTGGAGGAAAAGAAACTTTAACTTCTAATGAAACTTTACCAGAAAGTGCTTGGCCAACCCAGGTGTCAGAAACTGAAGCTCGTAAAATTGAATTAACTTTCGAACAAGGTGAATTGGTTGGTATTGATGGGGAGCAATTACATCCAGTTTCGGCAATTCAAAAGTTGCAAGCCATTGCTCAACCTTATGGAATTGGTAGAGATATCCATGTTGGCGATACAATTATTGGTATTAAAGGTCGTGTTGGTTTTGAAGCTGCTGCGCCAATTATTATCATCAAAGCGCACCATACTCTAGAAAAACATACGCTTACTAAATGGCAGTTGAGCTGGAAAGAGCAATTGTCATCGTTCTATGGAAACTGGTTGCACGAAGGTCAGTTTCACGACCCGATTATGCGAAATATTGAAGCTTTTTTAACTGATACTCAAAAAGTAGTAAGTGGTAAAGTATTTGTAGAATTATTGCCTTATCGTTTCCAAATTATCGGAATAGATTCTAACCACGATTTAATGAGCAACAAATTTGGCAGCTACGGTGAAATGAACAATGCCTGGAGCGGCGAAGATGTAAAAGGTTTCTCTAAAATATTCGGCAACCAGGTAATGATTTGGCATAAAGTTAATTCGGAAGAAGCTTAAAGCTGAGAGCTTTCTTTGCTGAGTGTCATTGTGAGGAGGAGTGACAGCCTGTCCAGACTATTCGGGAAAGCAATCTTTTTGGCAATGTCATCCTGAGCTTGTTGAAGGACAATAAAAAATAAAAATGAGTGAAATCCTTTCAAAAGAAAATTGTCTAGACCACTACAAATGGGGAGGTAATTGCGATGATTGGAATTTTATAAATAACTCTGAGACATCGATTAAACAAGAATTGATGCCAGCTCAAACTGCGGAGAGATTACATTTTCATACCTATGCTGAGCAATTCTTTTTTATTTTAAAAGGACAGGCAACATTTTTAATTGAAGGACAAACTTACTTAGTTGATGCTCATAAAGGTTTGCAAATTAAAGCAGGCGATAAACATAAAATTATGAACAAAGAGGTTGATGATTTAGAATTTATACTTTTTTCATATCCATCTACTGAAAATGACAGAACAGATTGTGAATAATATTAAGATTAAACAAATTGCTATCAATGAGGCAAACTTAGTAGTTGGCTTATTTAATCAATATAGAATATTTTATAATCAATTCTCAGATTTGGGCATGGCAAAAGCATTTATCGATGCGCGCCTAGAAAATGATGAATCAGTAATTTTTGTTGCATTAGATGGAAACAAACCTGTAGGCTTTACGCAACTGTATCCTAAGTATTCATCTGCTAGGCTTTCTAAAAATTGGATTTTGAACGATTTATTTGTTGATGTGGATTATCGAAAACAAGGCATTGGTGAAGCGTTGATTAACACGGTTATAAATTTTGCAAAAAAGCAAGGTTCAACGTTTGTACAATTAGAAACGGCAGTTGATAACCTTACGGCGCAAAGTTTATATGAGACCATCGGATTTAAAAAGCAAGAAAATGATACTGAATTTCTTCTTTATAAAATTGTAGTAAACTAATAATGATGAATAAAATAAAAGCAGGAATTATCGGCGGTGCCGGATACACAGGTGGCGAAATGTTACGCATTTTGGTTAATCACCCGAATGTGGAAATTGCTTTCGTAAATAGTACAAGTAATGGTGGGAATTTAATTTCAGATGTACACACCGATTTAATTGGCGATACGGATTTAAAGTTTACGAGTGATATTCCTCAAGATATTGATGTACTTTTTCTTTGTGTTGGACATGGAGATGCGAAGAAATTTTTGGATGCAAATCCAATAAATGAAAATATCAAGATCATAGATTTATCTCAAGATTTTAGGTTAGCTCAAAACTCACAACTTGAAACTCGTGACTTTGTTTATGGTTTGCCAGAATTAAATAGAGATAAAATAAAGGCGGCTAAAAACATTGCTAATCCAGGTTGTTTTGCAACTTGTATTCAATTAGGTTTATTACCGCTAGCTGCTAAAGGATTAATCAGAAGCGAAGTTCACATCAATGCTACAACAGGCTCTACTGGTGCCGGACAAAGCTTGTCAACAACTTCGCATTTTAGCTGGAGAAATAATAATCTTTCTATTTATAAAGCATTTGAACATCAACACCTAAATGAAATAGGCGAGAGTTTAACACAAGCTGCTAAGAAGTCCCCTTTAGGGGATTTAGGGGTTGGGGCAACTTTAAATTTCATCCCACAACGTGGAGATTTTACCAGAGGGATTTTAGCCTCGATGTATTTGGAAAGTGATTTAACTTTGGAAGAAGCGCAAAAGCTATACGAAGACTACTATAGGGAACATCCATTTACACACGTAAGCCGGAAAAACATCGATTTAAAACAGGTTGTGAACACCAATAAAGCATTGGTTCATGTCGAAAAGCATGGTAATAAATTATTTATCATCAGCATTATTGATAACCTGTTAAAAGGCGCCAGCGGACAAGCCGTTCAGAATATGAACTTAATGTTTGGCTTGGAAGAAAATAGTGGTTTGCGCTTAAAGGCTGCGAACTTTTAAACAACCTGTCATGCTGAACTTGTCGAAGTACCTTAACCCGAGATTCTTCGCAAGCTCAGAATGACAAAAATTCTAAAAAAAATGAATTTATTCGACGTATACCCTCTTAACGATATAGAAATTACAAAAGCAGCCGGCAGTAATGTTTGGGATGCTAACGGACAAAAATATTTAGATTTATACGGCGGTCACGCTGTAATTTCAATTGGTCACACCAACCCACATTATGTAACTCGTTTAACCGATCAATTAAACAAAGTTGGATTTTATTCTAACTCGGTTAAAATTCCTTTACAGGTACAGCTAGCTGAGAAATTAGGAAAAGTTTCTGGTAAAAAAGATTTCCAATTGTTCTTAGTAAATTCTGGGGCAGAAGCCAATGAAAATGCTTTAAAACTGGCTTCGTTTTATAACGGCAGAAAGAAAGTAATCGCTTTTAGAGGCGCTTTCCACGGACGTACATCTTTAGCGGTTGCCGTAACCGATAATCCTAAAATTGTAGCGCCGGTTAATCAGACTGAAAACGTAATCTTCTTGCCCTTTAACAATGAGGTAGCTTTAGAAGAAACTTTCAAAGCGCAAGGAAATGAGATTTCAGCAGTAATTATAGAAGGTATTCAAGGTGTGGGTGGAATTAAAGAGGCTTCAAAAAGTTTCTTGCAAAAAATCCGTTCACTTTGTGATGAATACAACGCGGTTTACATTGCTGATAGCGTTCAGTGCGGTTATGGCAGAACAGGTTTATTCTATTCTCACGATTATGCTGGCGTTGAGGCAGATGTTTACACGATGGCAAAAGGGATGGGTAACGGGTTTCCAGTTGCAGGAATTTCAATTGCCCCAAAATTTAAACCTTGGCATGGCGAACTAGGTACAACCTTTGGTGGTAATCACCTAGCTTGTGCTGCCGCATTAGCTGTTTTAGAAGTAATGGAAAAAGACAACTTAATGCAAAATGCAGAAGAGATTGGAAACTATTTAATTGAAGAATTGAATAAATTTGAGCAAGTAAAAGAAGTTAGGGGTCGTGGTTTAATGATTGGTATAGAGTTGCCAGAAGAACTGGCTCACGTTAAAAAAGAACTTTTGTTTAAGCACTTCATCTTTACTGGCGAAGCCAAACCAAATGTAATCCGTTTGTTGCCAGCATTAAATTTAACTAAAGCACACGCTGATGAATTTTTGGGTGCTTTCGCGAAAGCGGTAAAAGGTGTAGGGCATAAGGTTTAAGGTTATGAGAGACTATAAAAAAACTTGATGTTTGGAAAAAAACCCATGAGAAGAATATGTTCATCAAAAAGGATATTGCTACAAAATTTCCAAAAGAAGAAAGGTTTGAATTAACGTCTCAACTTACCAGACCATCATTGTCCATTCCTTTAAATATTGTAGAAGGATCTGGTAGGTTTACAGATAAAGACTTTGCCCATTTTCTAGATACTGCTTTGGGGTCAACTAATGAAATAGATTGTTGCTGTTTATGTGCATCAGAATTGAAATACATAAGCGATGAAGATTATAAAAAAGTAAATAAATCAATTAACGAAGTTAGAGCAATGCTAATTTCCTTTTTGAAATTTTTTAGAGGTGGTGCAGGAAACCTTAAACCCTACACCTCAAACCTTAAACCCTGAAATTATGAAGTTATTCACTTCCGTACACGATGTTCCGAGCATCAAACAATTTGTAAAAGATGCTTTGGCATTAAAAGCAAATCCTTATGCGCACCAAGATTTGGGTAAAAACAAAACCTTAGGCTTAGTTTTTATGAACCCGAGTTTACGTACCCGTTTAAGCACCCAAAAAGCCGCGTTAAACTTGGGTATGAATGTAATGGTGATGAATTTAGATAAAGAAGGTTGGGCTTTAGAGACGCAAGATGGCGTGGTAATGAATGGTTCGACCGTTGAGCATATTCGTGAAGCTGCAGCGGTTATGGGCCAATATTGCGATATTTTAGGCTTGCGTTCTTTTCCAAAACTAAACAATAGAGAAGAAGACTACAGCGAAGATTTCTTTAACAAATTCGTGAAATATTGTGCAATTCCGGTAGTGAGTTTAGAGAGTGCAACTCGTCACCCTTTACAAAGTTTTGCTGATATTATCACCATTCACGAAACCTGGACTAAAAAACCTGATGGAACCAAACCTAAGGTTGTTTTGGCTTGGGCGCCACATGTAAAAGCATTGCCACAAGCAGTTCCAAACTCTTTTGCCGAGTGGATGTGTAAAGCGCAGGCAGAAGGAATGATAGATTTTACCATCGCTCAACCAGAGGGATATGAATTAGCAGAAGAGTTTACGCCTGGAGCTGATATTCAATATAACATAGAAGAAGCTTTAGCTGGCGCTGATTATGTTTATGTAAAAAACTGGAGCAGCTATAAAGAGTACGGTAAAGTTCCAACTTATCCAGATGGCTGGATGATGAATAACGAAAAACTAAAGTTTACAAATGATGCTAAAGTAATGCATTGTTTACCTGTTCGTAGAGATTTAGAATTATCTTCTGAGATTTTAGATGGGCCAAATTCATTAGTTATTCACGAAGCTGGAAATAGACTTTGGGCTGCGCAAGCGGTAATTAAGGCGATGTTGGAAGAAATGAAGCTGAAAGACCAAAGCTTTTAGCATTTCGCTTTAAACCTAAGCTAAGGTTCGTGTCCTCAAGAACCGAAAACTGTAGTTTTACCTACATGGGTAGCGAATACCGATTGCAAGTTGGAAATAAAGATTATTATTCAGATTTATTATTCTACCATCGCGATTTGCAATGTATGGTTTTGTTCGAGCTAAAAATTAAAGAGTTTCAGCCGGAATTTTTAGGTAAATTAAATTTCTATTTGGAAGCGTTAGATAGATATGTGAAAAGAAGCCATGAAAACCCAAGTATAGGTATTTTGCTGAGCAAAGGAACAGATGTAGAAGTAGTAGAATACGCCTTATCAAGAAATGTATCACCAGCATTAATTGCCGATTATGAAACCAAATTGATAGACAAAAAATTGCTGGCAAATAAGTTGCATGAATTAACAGAACAGTTTTATAGAAATGAAGAATAAACAACTTACCATCATCAAAATTGGCGGAAACGTAATTGATAACTCTGAAAACCTTCATCAGTTTTTGTTAGATTTTACGGCTTTACCTGGCGATAAAATTTTAGTTCACGGTGGTGGTAAAATTGCTACCGAACTGGGTGAAAGTTTAGGCATAGAAGCTAAAATGGTTGAAGGTCGTCGCATTACAGATATAGAAACCTTGCGCATTGTAACTATGGTTTATGCGGGTTTAATCAATAAAAATATGGTGGCGCAATTGCAAGCAAAGGGTAATAACGCCATTGGTTTGAGCGGTGCAGATGGCAATATCATTAAAGCGAAGAAAAGACCTATTGTAACTAAAACTCATGGCACACCTCCCGGTCCTTTAGCAGGTGCTGTAATTGATTACGGTTTTGTAGGCGATTTAGATGAAAATTCGGTTTCATCAACTACGTTGGATAATTTGCTGAAAGCTGGTTTAACTCCTGTTTTATGTGCGATTACACACGATGGGAATACACAATTGTTAAACACCAATGCAGATACAATTGCATCAGCAGTTGCGGTTGCCATGTCATCATTATATGAAACGCGTTTGGTATATTGCTTTGAGAAAAAAGGTGTGCTTAAAGATGTTAATGATGATGCGTCTGTTGTAAGAGAAATTAAAGCAAATGAGTTTGAGGGTTTAAAAGAAGATGGAACTGTGCAAGGCGGCATGATACCTAAATTGCACAATGCTTTTGAAGCGATAAACAAAGGGGTTTCCGCAGTTTACATTGGCAAAGCCGATGAGCTATCGGAACTGGCTAAAGGAACTTTTGGCACGAAAATGAACCCCTAAATCCCCTAAAGGGGACTTCATATAAAGCGCATAATATGAACGATAGAAAGGCAAAGTCCCCTTTCGAGGATTTACGGGTTAGGCATTTTGCAATTCCCATTTTTTAAAGGGGTGCCCAAAGGCGGGGTGTTTGGTTGTTTCTTGCAAAACAGAAGTTTTCTAAAATTGATAGTAGCGAACACGTAGCGCAGCGAAGCAAAGCGAATAGCAGGACTAATATTAAAAAGGGCACTAAAACTGCTTTTCAAAATATAAAATTGGTGTAATCATCTAAACGAATTAACGATGGAAAAAAAAATAGCCATAATTGGAAGCGGAAATATAGGTTTATCTTTAGCCAAAGGATTGGTAAAAGCAGATTATACATTGGCTAATGAAATTACTTTAACCCGTAGAAATTTAGACCATTTAAAACCCTTTGAAGCAGCAGGATTTAATATCAGTAATGATAATAAAGCTACTGTTGCTACTGCCGATGTGGTGATTTTAGCGGTTTTGCCACAACAACTAAATACGGTTTTAGATGAGATTGCTGGTGTAATAAATCCAGCAAAACACTTAATTATTTCGGTTATTTCTGGCGTGAGTTGCGCTGCGGTAAAGGATAAATTAGGTAACGATGTAGAAGTAATCAGAGCAATGCCAAATACCGCGATAGCCATTGGCCAATCGATGACTTGCATAGCTAGCGATAATGCTACTGCAGCAAACATTGCAGATGTGACCAAAATGTTCGAAACGGTTGGTTCTGTGGTGAAAATAAATGAAGATTTAATGACTTCGGCAACTGCACTTTGCGCATGTGGTATTGCGTTTTTTTTAAGGGCAATCAGAGCAGCATCGCAAGGCGGTGTAGAGATTGGTTTCCATGCAGATGAAGCTTTGAAAATGGCTGTGCAAACTGCAAAAGGTGCTGCCGATTTATTATTGCTTAACGCTACACACCCAGAAACTGAAATAGATAAAGTAACTTCGCCAAAAGGTTGCACCATTGCCGGATTAAACGAAATGGAACATAATGGCTTTAGTTCATCGTTAATTAAAGGCATTAAACTTTCGGCTTTAAAGGCTGGGAATTTATATACTAAAGAGAGCTAAGGCTCTATGTAAAAATGGAAGAGGTAAGATGGAAAATGTACCGAACCAGTAGTTTAAATTGATTGGGATATTGTCTAGTCCATCCAATCTCGATACTTGATACTATGATTGAAAACATACAAAAAGAAAGTTTAGATTTGTTGCGCCAATTAATTCGCATCCAATCCTTTAGTAAGGAAGAAGATAGAACGGCAAATTTAATTGCTCAGTTTTTAGAAGAACGTGGGGTAAAAACCTATCGTAAAATGAATAATGTTTGGGCTTATAATCAGTATTTTGATGCATGGAAACCGACATTGCTTTTAAACTCACACCATGATACGGTTAAGCCAAATTCTGGTTACACTCGGGACCCTTATGATGCAGCCATTGAAGGCGATAAACTTTTCGGGTTGGGCAGTAATGACGCTGGCGGTTGCTTGGTTTCGTTAATCGGAACGTTCCTTTATTATTACCCTCAAGAAAATTTAAAATATAACATTTGTTTGGCCGCAACTGCGGAAGAAGAAATTTCTGGAAATAATGGATTAGAATTGGTTTTACCAGATTTGGGCGAATTAGAATTCGGAATTGTGGGCGAACCAACTGAAATGAATTTGGCAATTGCCGAACGTGGTTTGTTAGTAATCGATTGTGTTGCTCACGGAAAAGCTGGTCATGCGGCACGTGAAGAAGGAGAAAATGCGATTTACAAAGCTTTAAAAGATATTGAGTGGTTTAGAACTTATCAATTCCCTAAAATATCTGAAGTTTTTGGTCCGCTGAAAATGACAGTTACCATTATCAATGCAGGTTCGCAACATAATGTGGTTCCGGCAAATTGTACTTTTACAGTTGATGTTCGTGTTACTGATGCCTACACAAACGAAGAAGTTTTAGAAATTATCAGGGCAAATGTAGATTGTGATGTAACGCCTCGTTCTATTCGTTTAAAACCATCATCTATAGATAAAAGTCACCCTGTGGTATTGGCTGGTGTTGCATTAGGTAAAACAACTTATGGTTCGCCAACTACATCAGACCAAGCTTTATTAGATATTCCATCAGTAAAATGTGGCCCAGGCTTCTCTGGTCGCTCGCACATGGCAGATGAATTTTTATATGTTCGTGAGGTTGCAGAAGGGGTAGAAGGCTATGTAAATATGCTGAAACCAGTGGTGGAAGGTTAAAGGTACATGGCTTAAAGGTTGAAGGCTTGGATGCCTAACTTTAATGCCTTAATAGAATGCTTGGCGTGCTTTGTGAAAAACTTAGCGCTCTTTGCTGTTAAATAAAATCGTAATTATGAAGATTTGGCAAAAAAATATAGATGTACATAGATTTGTAGAAAGCTTTACGGTCGGTAAAGATCGCGAACTGGATTTACAAATGGCAAAATTTGATGTTTTGGGTTCTTTGGCACATACCGAAATGTTAGAAACCATTAATTTGCTAACTGCAGATGAATTGGCAACAGTTCAAAAAGAACTTAAAAATATTTACGCTGAAATTGAAGCTGGAAATTTTACCATCGACGATTCAGTTGAAGATGTGCATTCGCAAGTAGAGTGGTTATTGACTCAACGCATTGGCGAAGCAGGTAAGAAAATCCATAGCGGTCGTTCGCGTAACGACCAGGTTTTGGTTGATTTAAAACTATTCTTCCGTGCTTGTATCGAAGATATAGTTGGTCAAACTTCTACCTTGTTTAATCAATTAATTGAGCTTAGCAATACCCATAAGGATAAATTGATGCCAGGTTATACGCATTTGCAAATTGCAATGCCATCATCTTTCGGTTTATGGTTTGGTGCTTATGCCGAGAGCTTAGCCGATGATATGGAATTGATGCTTGCTGCCTGGAAAATCACGAATAAAAATCCATTGGGTTCTGCTGCAGGTTATGGTTCATCCTTTCCTTTAAACAGGACTTTAACCACAAATTTATTGGGTTTTGAAAGTTTAAACTACAATGTGGTTTATGCGCAAATGGGGCGAGGTAAAACCGAACGTATTTTAGCACAGGCCATGAGTGCGGTTGCTGCAACATTGGCAAAAATGGCGATGGATGTTTGTTTATTCATCAACCAGAATTTTAGCTTTATTAGCTTTCCGCCAGAGTTAACAACAGGCTCAAGCATCATGCCACACAAAAAAAACCCTGATGTTTTTGAGTTGATTCGTTCTCGTTGTAATAAAATTCAGGCTTTGCCTAATGAAATTGCTATGATGATTACCAATCTTCCATCGGGTTATCACCGAGATTTACAATTACTAAAAGAAAACCTTTTTCCGGCAATTACTTCCCTTAACGAATGTTTGGAAATCGCAACGTTTATGTTTCAAAACATCACGATTAAAGATGGTATTTTAGAGGATAAAAAATACGATTATCTTTTCAGTGTAGAAGTGGTAAACGAATTGGCTCTTCAGGGGATTCCATTTAGAGAGGCTTATAAAATAGTTGGCGAACAAATTGAAAGTGGTACTTTTGCACCATCGAGCCAAATACATCATACACACGAGGGGAGCATCGGTAACCTTTGTAACGAGCAAATCGCTGCATCAATGCAAGCGGTTTTGTCTCAATTTGGTTTCGGAAAAGTAAATAAAGCGATAGAAGATTTAATTCGTTAAATCGTCATTTCGAGGCACGAAGTAATCTTGTAGCGATGGGCTTTTCCTTGCTAACATAGTAAGATTGCTTCATGATTTGCGATGAGGTAAAAGGCGACAAATAAAGGTATATGAAAGTTTCAGTATTAGCCAGTGCATTAATTGGTTCAGAAATCATAAAAATTGGTAATGAGGTTAACGAAATGAAGCGCAAAGGTGCTTCAATAGCTAACTTAACCATCGGCGATTTCGATTCGAATATCTATCCAATCCCAACAGAATTAAAAACTGGGATTGTAGATGCTTACAACGCAAATCAAACCAATTATCCACCTGCGGATGGTGTTTTGCAATTAAGAGAAACAGTTTCTGAATTATTGAAAGAAAGATTCGGTTTAGAATATAATACCAATAGTATTTTAGTTTCTGGTGGTTCTCGTCCGTTAATTTATGCTACTTTTCTAGCTTTAATAGACCCAGGCGATACCGTGGTTTTTCCAGCGCCATCTTGGAATAATAACCACTATTGCCACTTAACTTCTGCAAAAGCAATTGCGGTAGAAACAGATGCAGCGCATAATTTTATGCCGACAGCAGCACAATTAAAACCGCATTTAAAAGGTGCAACTTTATTGGCGTTGTGTTCTCCATTAAACCCCACAGGGACAATGTTCGATGCCGATTCTTTAGCAGAAATTTGTGATGCTGTTTTAGCAGAAAACGCATCCCGTGGAGCGGATGAAAAACCACTTTATTTAATGTACGACCAGATTTATTCACTCTTAACTTTCGGAAAAGAGCATGTAAATCCAGTTTCTTTACGACCTGCAATGCGTGAGTTTACCGTTTTTGTAGATGGTAGCTCTAAATGTTTAGCAGCAACAGGTGTGCGTGTAGGTTGGGGGTTTGGTCCTGAAGATATTGTGAATAGAATGAAAGCTTTGGTTGGTCACATGGGTGCTTGGGCACCAAAAGCTGAGCAAGTTGCCATGTCAAATTATTTCAATGATAAAGTACAGGTTGATTCATTCTTGACCACTTTCAAAGGCAAGATTCAAGATAGTTTAAATGCGTTATATAATGGATTTAATGAATTAAAAAGAGAAGGCTTCAATGTTGATGCAGTTGAGCCAATGGGTGCAATCTACTTAACGATTAAAATCGATTACATTGGAAAAACAACCGAAGAGGGTAAGCTTTTAAAAGATAGTGCAGATGTGAATTTCTATCTAATTAAAGAAGCTGGAGCTGCCTTAGTACCATTCTCTGCTTTTGGAAATGAGCATAGCATGCCTTGGTTTAGAGCTTCGGTTGGCGCTTGTACTTTACAGGATATTAAAGATATGTTGCCGAGGATTAAAGTAGCGTTGAGTAAATTGAAATAACTCAAAAACTCAGGATTTTCGGGGGATATCTAACAAAAAACCCTTCCACATTTATTGTAGAAGGGTTTTCTTATGTAGCTTTTTTATGGCTATAAGCTATAACTAGCTCTTAAACTCACTGGTTTTATGGAAGTCGATATCAGGATAATCCTGTTTCGTTAAATTAATCATGTAATCGCTATCTGATAAATAAACGGGATTTGCTTCTTTATCGAAACCAATGTGTTGCTGTTTACGTTTCACAAATTCATCTAATTTCTTCCTATCAGTAGATGTAACCCAGCTCGAACGTGTATAACTTAAGGTACGGAAACGGCATTTTGCACCATATTCATGTTCTAAACGGAAGTTAATTACCTCGAACTGAAGTTCTCCAACCGCACCAATTACTTTTCTATTTCCAGGTTGCATTACAAATAACTGCGCAACACCCTCATCGGTTAATTGCTCAATACCTTTTTCCAATTGTTTGGTACGCATTGGGTCCATGTTTTCTACTTCCTTAAAAATAGATGGAGAGAAACTCGGAATCCCTTTAAATTGCAATTTTTCACCCTCGGTTAACGTATCACCAATTTTAAAGTTACCACTATCGTACAAACCAACCACATCACCTGGCCATGCCTCTTCAACAATACTTTTTTCGTTTGCCATAAAATCCATAGGGTTAGAAAATTTCAATTTCTTATCCTGACGGGTATGGTAATAAAATTTATTCCGCTCAAATTTGCCTGAACAAATACGTAAAAAAGCGATTCTATCACGGTGTTTCGGGTCTAAATTGGCATGAATTTTAAATACAAAACCACTGAAATTTTTCTCCTCAACCAAAACGTCACGCTCTTCAGCTTCTCGGTGTCGGGGACTTGGCGCAATATCTATAAACGTATCTAAAAGCTCTTTAATCCCGAAGTTATTAATTGCACTACCAAAGAAAACAGGTGCAACTAAACCTTCTGTATATAAATCTTTATCGATTTTACCATAAATACCATCAACCAATTCAACATCATCTTTCAATGTATTAATCTCATTTTCTTTCAAGTAATTTAATAAAGTTGGGTCGTTCAAATCATTGGCTGCTACAACCGAATCGGTTACTTTAGTTTTATCGGAATTAAATAAATTTAAATGTTTGTTGTAAATGCTGTAAACACCTTTAAAAGTGTGTCCTTGCCCAATTGGCCAAGAAAGCGGACATAAACTGATATTCAGTTTATCCTCAATTTCGTCTAATAAATCGTAAGCTTCTTTACCCTCACGGTCCATTTTATTTACGAAAATGATTACTGGCGTATTACGCATCCGACAAACCGACATAAGTTTTTCAGTCTGTTCCTCAACACCTTTCACACAATCTACCACCAAAATCACACTATCCACAGCCGACAAAGTACGGTAGGTATCTTCCGCGAAATCCTTGTGACCAGGCGTATCCAAAATGTTGATTCGCTTTCCACTGTACTCAAAACCCATTACCGAAGTTGCCACCGAGATACCACGTTGTTTCTCAATCTCCATAAAATCGGAAGTATTGCTTTGGTTCGCTTTGTTCCTTTTTACCGCTCCAGCAGTATTAATTGCGCCACCAAAAAGCAGAAATTTTTCTGTCAATGTGGTTTTGCCCGCATCGGGGTGACTAATAATGGCAAAGGTTTTGCGTTTTTCTATTTCAGGGTTAAGCATAATAAAATTTTGGATAAAAAGAGGCGATGAAGCCTAGTTAAAGGAATTTAACTGCAATAAGATTTGAATAATTTTGCTTCATCAGGCTGCAAAGATAAGAATTTTGCTTAACTGTTTAAGCGGTTAACTGTTTAATTGCAAACGCAATTATGTGCTTTAGATTTGAAAAGCAATAACAGTAGTTCTTCGGGAAATGCATTCCCGCCATTCATTACAATCTTTTTAAACTTCTTGTTAAGCTCCTTTTGCCGTCATTGCGAAGAGGAACTACCTTGGTAAACCTAAAATGGAACTGCAATTAAAAAGTATTTTCATTATTGTCGTGCTTAAATAGCTTCTAATGTGGTTTTTAGCAATGATTTACCATCCCTTGCCCCTCCTAAAATAGGAGGGGAAAAGTTCGTGCTTAAGCAACTTGGTTTTAGTAATTTTAGTTCCTGCAATTTTATAGCCTCATAAATAAACCTTTCTTAATACAAACCAAAGTCTTTAGTGCGGGGGGTGGTTTTTAACCTAAAAGCTATAAACTTTGTTTATATAGTTTCAAAAGAATTACAGCGCAGTCATTTCCAAAATCTAAAGCATATTAAAAGAAAAAACATCGCTAAAATATTATAAATCATGCCTATTTTTGTGCTAAAATTGTTAGCTTTAATTATCCCACCAAATAAAGCTAACTGAAAATCTTATTGCCAATGCCAGAATTAGAAGAAACTTCTATGCCCGCAGAAATTGCTGCGAAATTTGTGAATTATACCTCCAAACACGTTTTTTTAACCGGAAAAGCAGGAACTGGTAAAACTACTTTTTTGCGCAAATTAATTCAGCTCACGCATAAAAAGGCTATGATTTGTGCACCAACGGGCATTGCTGCTATTAACGCTGCTGGTGTTACTATTCACTCTCTTTTTCAACTGCCATTCGGTGCGTTTTTTCCTGATGCAGCTGCAAATATCATTAATCAGAATATTACCTTCAACTTCAATACTCCACGTACAATTGTTAAGCATTTGAACATGCAAGGCAATAAACGGCGAATGATTCAGGAACTGGAATTATTGGTAATTGACGAAGTGAGTATGCTCAGAGCGGATATGCTCGATGCTATCGATTTTTCTTTACGCTACATCAGAAGAAATAGAAATGTGCCATTTGGTGGTGTTCAGTTACTATTTATTGGCGATTTACATCAGTTGCCTCCGGTAGTTAAAAACGATGAATGGAGGATAATGGCGGGTTTTTATAAAAGCATTTATTTTTTTGATGCCTTGGCCTTACAAAATAATCCTCCAATTTATATAGAGTTAGATAAAATATATCGCCAAAATGATTCAGTTTTTATCGATTTACTGAATAATTTAAGAAATAACCAGATTACCGCTGAGGATACCGCTTTATTAAGGCAACATTATAAGCAGGATTTCAAACCATCAACAGATGAAAATTATATTACGTTAACTACCCACAATAACAAAGCAGATACGATAAATCGAGAACGGTTAGCGCGACTTAATACGAAATCGTACTTTTTTGATGCGAAAGTTATAGGCGAATTTAATGAGCATTCCTTTCCAAATGATAAGCGTTTGGAACTTAAAGTTGGTGCTCAAATCATGTTTATTAAAAACGACATGACTGCCGAAAAACGTTACTATAACGGCAAAATTGGCGTTGTTCATCATATTGAGAAAGATATTATTGAAATTGAATTGCCGGAAGATAAGGTGGTGATTCAGATTTCGCCTTATACTTGGGAGAACGTAAAGTATAAATTGAACGAGGCCACAAACGAAATATCTGAAAATGTTGCTGGTTCTTTTGTTCAATACCCTATAAAACTGGCTTGGGCAATTACGGTGCATAAAAGTCAGGGTTTAACTTTTGATAAGGCAATTATTGATATTGGCGATGCTTTTGCACCTGGACAAGCTTATGTTGCACTTTCGCGTTTACGGTCGCTAAAAGGTTTGGTTTTAACTTCGCATTTGCGAGAAACAGGTTTACAGCAAGACCAGAATATCCATTATTTTTCGAGCACTAAACAACCTGCTCATGTGCTTAACCAGCAGATTAGTTTCGAGAGTTACGATTTCATCAGAACTTACTTGCTAGCTGCTTTCGATTTGAATTTGGTTCGATATTATCTTAAGGAACATGTTCAAACTTTTGATAAAGGAGAAAAATCGACCAAGCAGCATTATGATGAATGGACAATGGAACTTTACCGCGATTTGCAAAAGCTCGCCGCAACTGCCGATTCTTTTATCATTCAACTTAAAAATTTATTTGCCACGCAAACGGAGCATACTTTGTTTAATGTTTCGAAAAGGGTTGCAGCAGCTTTAAAATATTTTAATCCTTTGGTTAAAGAAGTATCTGACAAGTTGTTAGCGCACATTGAGGCTATAAAAGAAGAAAAACAGATTAAAACTTACTTAACCGAATTGCTCGAGCTTGAGATTTTAGTTTACGAACAATTAAAAAAAATGCATAAAAGTAAGGCGCTGCTGCAAGCCATGATTGATGGCAGGGAGTTTAGCAAAGCAGATACCGATGCTTTATTAAATGCAGCCGAGCGTGATAAGCAGTTGCAAAAAGCTATTCAGCTGAAAGGCGTTACATTAAAAGTAAAATCGGCGACAGAGAAGAAAAAGAAAGAACCAAAGATTGACACCAAATTGATAACTTTTGAGTTGTATGAACAAGGAAAAAATTTAGCAGAAATAGCTAAGGAACGGGGTTTTTCTATCGGTACCATTGAGGGGCATCTGGCGTATTATGTTTCTACACAACAGGTGGATGTCGCTAAATTGGTTAAGCCAAACAAAATCAGAAATATTACGGAAGCGGTGGAAAGTCAGAAAACAAAATCTATGGCTACAATCAGAGAGTTTTTAGGCAAGGATTACTCATTTGGAGAGATAAAGTTGGTGTTGGCGTCATTGTTTCCATCGGAGGATTAGGGTTTTTGTTACCACCGAGCACACAGAGTTAGGCACCGAGAACACAAAGAATATGAAAGAGGATTTATTAACAAGGATAATTATTGAATTAGCTTTTGATGTTCACACCGCTCTTGGACCTGGATTATTGGATAAGTGCTTACAAAGAATGTTTATTCTATAAAATTGAAAAGGCAGGTTTTATTGTTGAAAAAGAAAAGGCTATACCACTAGTTTTCGAAGACATAAGACTTGATTGTGGATATAAAATAGATATTTTGGTTGAGAATAAACTTGTATTAGAGTTAAAAGGCATTGAACGTTTAACTGATATACATTTGGCTCAAACATTAACCTATATGAAACTGGGAGCTTATAGATTTGGTTTGCTGATGAACTTTAATGTTTTAAGATTAAAAGATGGAATTAAACGAGTTGTAAATGGTTACTGATAATCTTTATGTACAAAAAAATCTGTTTTCTCTGTGTAAATCTTAGCGACCGCTGTGGTTAAAAACTTTAAAATTCTTACTTTAGCATTTGTGGAGAAAGTTAACGTTTTAGCGAAATATATGCCAACCGAGGCTGCACCGCTAATTGCAAAGTGGATAGATTATTTTCAATGTGAATTTAAAATTGCTAAAACCCGTTCTACAAAACTGGGCGATTACCGACATCCGTACCGAGATAAAGGGCATCGTATTTCGGTAAATTTCAATCTTAACCATTACGCATTTTTAGTTACTACTGTGCATGAATTTGCACATCTTCTAACCTGGAACGACTTCAAAAATAAAGTAAAACCGCATGGTTCTGAGTGGAAAAAAAACTTCCAGAGAATGATGGTTCCTTTTTTTGAAATGAATGTTTTTCCAGATGATATTCATAAAGCGATTGATAATTACATGTCGAATCCGGCGGCATCAAGCTGCTCAGATTTACATTTATCTCGTGCTTTAAAAAAGTATGATTCTGATAAAACTGAAACACTGCATCTGGAACAGTTGCCATTAAATACCAATTTCAAAATTAAGGATGGTCGTAGGTTTACCAAAGGCGAACGCATCAGAAAGCGCTATCGCTGCGTTTGTTTAGATGATAAACGGATATATCTTTTTAATCCGTTGGCAGAGGTTTTTGTTGTTGACTAATTTTACATAAACTGAAATTCATCGCCATTAAACAACCCTTTGTCGCTTAATTTTAAATGTGGAATAACCAATAAAGCCATAAAGGAAAGCGTCATAAAAGGAGCAATTAAAGTAGAGCCCAGTTCTTTCGAAAACTTATCGATAGAAGTGTAAAGCGCAGCAACTTCATACCCGTTGTGATTACTCATTAAACCGGCTACTGGCAAGGGCAAAACTTCTTCCTTTCCATTACCTAAAGCAACTACGCCACCAGTTGTTGCAATTACCAAATTAACGGCATCGCAAATGCTCTTGTCATCAACGCCCACTGCAATAATATTATGGCTATCATGCGCAACGCTCGATGCAATTGCACCATGTTTCATCCCGAAGTTTTTAACAAAGGAAATTGCAATTGGCGCATCATGATAACGGTTAACCACAACCATTTTCAAAACATCATTTTCTAAATCGCTAACAATATTTCCGTTTTCTACTTTTGGTGCAAAAAACAATTTATTAGTGATTAATTGCCCATCTAAAGCCTCTATCACAGGAATTTCTTTTTGCTCTTGATATGGATAAACGAAATCCTCTATTTTTTTAAAACTGCAATCAAAATGATTTACCGATTCTTTATCCGCTTCGTGTTTTATCCAATCACCTACAGTTTTACCATTTTCAGCAAGTAGAACACCATCAATGTAAGTTTGTCTAATTTTGAAGTTTATCAAATCTTCAGCAACAATAAAGTCTGCATCATCTCCAATTTTTAAAGTTCCAACATCTAATTTGTAGTGAAGAACAGGGTTTATGCAAGCCGCTTTTAACACATTAAAAATATCAATTCCTTTTGCAATTGCTCTTGCGCAAAGTTGGTTAATATGGCTTTCTACCAAACTATCTGGGTGTTTATCATCACTGCAAAACATCATCATTTCTGGCCAGTCGTGTAGTAATTCAATCAAAGCCTCAAAATTTTTGGCAGCACTTCCTTCGCGAATTAAAATTTTCATCCCACGCTGAAGTTTATCCAAAGCCTCTTCATCAGTAAAACATTCGTGGTCGGTAGAAATACCTGCATCAATATATTGCTGAACAGCATCGCCAACTAAGCCTGGGGCATGACCATCTACAGGTTTCC
Source organism: Pedobacter jamesrossensis (assembly GCF_042650905.1). Taxonomy (NCBI): domain Bacteria; kingdom Pseudomonadati; phylum Bacteroidota; class Sphingobacteriia; order Sphingobacteriales; family Sphingobacteriaceae; genus Pedobacter; species Pedobacter jamesrossensis. Next base: position 50,612 of record NZ_JBHSBY010000008.1, read on the forward strand.
CCAATTCATGTGCAGCCGCAATCTTTTTTAAAACCTCTTCATCTTTATAAAGTACACCAGGGAAATTCATCATTTCACTCAAGTATTTTATTTCTGGACGCTCTAGAAGTGCTTTAACATCATCGTGGTTTAATTCAGCGCCAGCAGTCTCAAAAATAGTTGCCGGAACACAGCTAGGTGCTCCAAAATTGAATTTGAAAGGAACGGTATTTCCATTGTCTATCATAAATTCAACACCTTCCATTCCGCAAACATTGGCAATTTCGTGTGGATCACTGATGGTAGCAACGGTTCCATGAACAACTGCCAACCTCGCAAATTCGCTTGGGATAAGCATGCTACTTTCAATGTGAACATGACTATCAATAAATCCTGGTAAGATAAAATGCGTCTCATCTTTTGCTTCAGAAATTTTATTGATAGATTTTATCTTTCCCGCCTCAACCTCTACTTCGCCAAAGAAAATGTTTCGCCTGGTGATATCAACTATGTTTCCTTCGACTTTAAAATTGCTCATGTTTTTATAAAAAATGGCCACTGAAACATGAAATTATCAGATATATTTCTGAGGTTTCTGGTTTTGGTGGCAAAAGATATTTTAATATTTCAATAATTTTTCAATCGTTTCGGCCAGTCTTGCTTTTGCTAAAAAATCATCTTCTAATGCTTTATTCATTGGAATTGCAGTATCTAAACTGCCGCAACGCATTACTGGCGCATCTAAATGTTGGAAACAATGTTCGCCAATCCATGCCGAAATTTCTGCTCCAAAGCCATTGGTAAGCGTATCTTCATGTAAAATTAAAACTCTGCCTGTTGATTTTACAGTTTCTTTAACGGTTTCTTTATCCCAAGGCTGAAGTGTACGTAAATCAATCAAACTTGCATCAGTTTCAGGGTTGTTTTTCAGGTAATCCAAAGCCCAATGAACGCCCAAACCATAAGTAATAATCGAGAATTTATTTCCCTTAGCAAGTGTAACCGCTTTACCAACTTCGGTGGTGTAATAGCCATCAGGAATTGGTGCTGTTAAACTTCTGTACAAATATTTATGCTCAAAATATAAAACCGGATTTGGGTCTTCGATTGCTGCCAAAAGCAATCCTTTTGCATCTTCAGGGAAAGCTGGATAAACAATTTTCAGTCCAGGCGTTTTAGTGAACCAAGCCTCGTTACTTTGTGAATGAAAAGGACCTGCACCACTTCCTGCACCCGTGGGCATACGAACCACAACATCGGCTTTTTCGCCCCATCGGTAATGGGTTTTAGCTAAATTATTTACAATTTGATTAAAGCCTACAGTAACAAAATCTGCAAACTGCATTTCTACCACCGCTTTAAAACCATTTATGGATAAACCCAAACCAGCACCAACAATTGCCGATTCGCAAATGGGTGTATTGCGAACTCTGTCTTTACCATATTTAGCTGTAAAACCATCGGTAATTTTAAAAGCGCCTCCATAGTCGGCAATATCCTGCCCCATTAAAACCAGATTTGGATATTTCTGCATCGCTAAATCCAGTCCATCAGTAATAGCATCTAAATATCTTTTTTCTGTTGAAGATTGACCCGGATCAACCACTTTTTGCTCGTAAGGGAAATACATATCACTTTCCTCTTGCCTTGAATCGACCTCTGGCTCTGGCTCGTTAAAAGCTTCTTCTACTTCCAATTCAATACCTTGTTTGATTTGAATTTTAATATCTATAACTGAATCTGTTGTTAAAATTCCTTGCTCGATGAGGTAATTTTCGTAATTACTTAATGGGTCTTTCTTTTCCCACTCATCAAATAATTCTTGTGGAACATATTTGGTGCCCGAGGCTTCTTCATGTCCACGCATTCTAAAAGTCATGCATTCTACCAATACTGGACGTGGATCTTTCCTAATTTCATTAGCCAGTTGATTAATGGTCTCATAAACTTCAAGAATATTATTTCCATCGATTTGAATGCCTTCAATGCCATAGCCAATTGCTTTATCCACTAAATTTTTGCATCTGAATTGCTCAGATTTAGGCGTTGATAAACCGTAGCCGTTGTTCTCAATTAAGAAAATGACAGGTAAATTCCAAACGGCAGCCACGTTAATGCCTTCGTGGAAATCGCCTTCGCTGGTCGCACCTTCGCCTGTATAAACAATGGTTGCTTTTTGTTTATTGGCTAAAACATCGGCCAATGCAATGCCATCAGCCAATGCCATCTGCGGCCCGAGATGAGAAATCATCCCAATAATTTTATAATCTTGTGTTCCGAAATGAAACGAACGGTCACGACCTTTGGTAAAGCCTGTTACTTTTCCTTGCCATTGTGCCATTAGTTTTTTTAATGGAATGTCCCGAGAGGTAAAAACACCCAGATTACGGTGCATCGGCAAAATATATTCATCGCTTTGCATCGCTAATGTTGAGCCAACTGCAATAGCTTCCTGCCCAATACCCGAAAACCATTTACCAATTCTGCCTTGACGCAGAAGTTTGAGCATTTTTTCTTCAACCATTCGGGGATAAAGCAGTCTTTTATATAAATTCAATAAGAATTTGTCGTCTTTATCTCGTCGGTTGAAATGCATACTTAGCTAGTTTGGGTATTGGGCTTTAAACTTCTTTATTTTTCTTCATTTCTTCAAATTGCTTCGCAAAAGATTTATCGGCAACTTTTGGCATTTCGCGGTATTTACCCCAGCTTTTTTTGAAGAATGTTTTAAGCATAAAATTTTTAAATTTCCCACCGAAAAAGTCCATCCACTTTCGTTTTTGCATCATTCGGTTAAACATTCCCCAACCAATTTCTTCTACCTTGCTATTTTCGTGTGTTGCTGCTGCATCTCTACGGTTGAGTAATAACATTTTATGAATGTCTATTTTAACCGGACACACTTCAGAACATTTTCCGCAAAGGCTTGAGGCATAACTCAGGTGCTTAAACTCTTCCATGCCTTTTAAATGCGGTGTAATTACAGAGCCAATTGGCCCGCTGTAAGTAGTATTGTAAGTGTGGCCGCCAATATTTTTATAAACAGGGCAAGCGTTTAAGCAAGCGCCACAGCGAATGCAATATAAACCTTGTCGCTGGTCTTTTTGAGCCAATAAATTTGTACGGCCGTTATCTAAAAGGATAACGTACATTTCTTCTGGTCCATCAGTTTCGTTGGGTTGGCGAGGGCCACTTAAAATAGTATTGTAAACCGTTAAATTTTGTCCTGTACCATGAGATGCCAGCAAAGGCCAGAATAAATCTAAATCAGCCATTGATGGAATAATCTTTTCGATACCAACAATAGCAATATGAATTTTAGGGAAAGTGGTGCTTAAACGGGCATTCCCTTCGTTTTCTGTAATAGCAATACTTCCAGTATCTGCAATTAAAAAATTACCTCCACTTATACCTATATCTGCATTTAAATATTTATCACGAAGTAATTCTCTTGCTTTTTGAACTAATTGTGGCGGCGTTGCATCAATTGGTGTTCCAAATTTATCATGAAATAGTTTTGCAATATCTGCGGCACTTAAGTGCATGGCAGGTGTTACAATGTGGTAAGGCGCTTGCCCAAGCAACTGAACAATGTATTCGCCTAAATCACTTTCTAAGGATTCGATGTTATTTTTTTCGAGAAAATCATTCAAGTGAATTTCTTCGGTCGTCATCGATTTTGACTTGATAACGGTTTTTCCGTTGTTTCTTGTGATGATTTTTAAAATTTCCTGCTGGGCTTCTTCGGCATCATTTGCCCAAATTACGTTTCCGCCTCGGCGTTGAAAATTCGATTCAAATTCGGGTAGAAATTTGTCTAAATTTTCCATTACACGCCATTTTACAACATGCGCTTTCTTTTTTGATACTTCGAGGTTTTCGAATTTTGATAATCCTCTTTCAACCGCCGTATTGTATTTCCCAATATTATAATTTATGGTTTTACGATGGGGTAAATCGAAAGCTTTCTCATCAGACTTCTCTAAAAATTCCTCGGCAGTTTTCATCATAAATCAAAGATAAGAATTTAAGCAGGCTCGAAAAGTAATGTGCATAAAAAAGCCCCGATCTAATGTCGAGGCTTATATATTTTTACTTTACTATTTCTTTGGGTTTCCAGCACCATCCATGTCAACAGCTGGTCGTTTAGCTTGATTTGCCAATTCCCACGCTGTATAATAAGTAAGCTGCGCTCTTTTAGAAAGAAGCTTAAAGTTAATTTTACTTACTTCATCGCCAGGTTTGTGGTAATCTTGTTGTAACATTCCATCGTAATAGAAAATAATTGGAATACCTAATTTAGCGAAGTTATAATGATCTGAACGGTAATAAATACGCTCTGTATCCTTCGGATCGTCATATTTATAATCCAATTTCATTTTGGTATATGTTGCATTCACTCGTTCGCTTAAATTAGCTAAATCGCTGCTCAGCATTTTAGAACCTACAGAATAAATGTAATTTGCCGAATCCGGCTTACCCAGGTATTCTTCACCAATACGACCTATCATATCTGTATTTAAATTGGCAATCGTGTTTTCTACTGGAAATACTGGATTTTCAGAATACCAATCAGAACCCCATAAACCTTTTTCTTCACCAACAACAGTCATGAATAAAATGCTACGTTTTGGGCCTTTGCCTGCTTTTTTAGCATCAGTAAACGCTTTAGCCATTAACAAAACCCCAGTTGTGCCAGAACCGTCATCATCAGCACCGTTATTTACTTTGTCTTTTGCATTAGGATCAGTAACCAAACCAATATGGTCATAATGGCCAGTTAAAACTAATACTTCTTTTTTCAATTTAGGGTCAGAACCTTCTAAAAAGCCTAACACATTTTCGCATCGTACGGAAGTTTCTGTTTTTGCAGCACTCGCAGAAAACGGAACGTTTAACACTTGCGAAGCAGGAGTTTTACTATCAAGAATTTTCTTCTGTAAATCAGCAACAGTTGTATTTGCACCTTTTAAAATTTCGTTAGCCAATGCCGAGGAAATCGAAATGCGAGGTACATCATTTTGCTTTTGTGCCTCTGCCATGCTTTTAGTCTTAACTATAACCTGACCATCATTTAAGTATTTTTTATAAGCCTCAGAAAGTCTGTCGATATTTGGGTCTATCGTAATGATTGCCTTAACATTGTTTTGAGCCAAATAATCGGCTCTATCTTTTCGAACTTTCATTATAGCATTACGATCCATTCTTTCTCCTTGTTTGAGAGTAGGATCGCCATTGCTAAACATCATAATAACCTTGCCTTTTATGTCTACACCAGCAAAATCATTATAATTATCTTTTTTTAATCCGTAGCCAACAAAAACTACCTCATCGCTAGAAAATGTAAATCCTTTATCGCTAATGGTATTCGGTAAAACCAGGTAATCTTTTTGATAATCCTTTACCTGCCCGTTTAAAGTAACGTGACTTTCTTTCAGCATCAGGTTAACCAAGTCTATCTTTTGGAAATAATCGCCATTTACCGGGCCTTTTAATCCTATTGATTTGAAATAATTGCGAATATAATCTGCGGCCATCCATGCGCCTTTTTTACCAGTTTCGCGACCTTCGTATTCATCAGAAGCTAGTATTGAAAGATGTTTATAACCGTTCTCGGGATTAATGGCTTTACTAAACCTAATAGCATCCTTATTTGGAACTAAAGGTTTAACTTGAGCGAAGCAACTTGCTGTAAGAAGCGAAGCAACGCTAAGGGTCAAAAATTTTTTATTCATTATTTTAGTAAAAGTTAGTTGTGCTTAGATTTAGCAGGATATTTTATCTACCCTGTTTTGATGGCGGCCACCTTCGAATTCTGTATTCAGAAATGTTGTGGTTATTTCTTTTGCAAGTTCTTCTGATACAAACCTTGCCGGAATACACAAAACATTGGCATCATTATGTTTTCTAACTAATGAGGCAACTTCGTTTTCCCAGCATAAACCAGCTCTAATTTGTTGATGTTTATTCGCCGTAATAGCAACGCCATTAGCAGAGCCACAAAGCAAAATCCCATACTGAAACTCACCATTTTCTACAGCAGTAGCAAGCGGGTGTGCAAAATCAGGATAATCGACTGAATCCAAAGAATGTGTTCCAAAATCTTTTACTTCATATTCAGAAAGGAAATCTTTTAAAAGTTCTTTGTAATCAAAACCTGCATGATCGGAACCAATTGCTATCTTAATTTTTGTGTCTGCCATTGTTCAAATTTATAGAGAATTCGGAAATCTGTTCGTAATGTTTTTGTTATTTAGCATAGAAAGCCGCATCCGCTTTTTTCTTCTTTTTTTCGATGTAGGCTGATACAAAAATACTTAATTCGTAAAGTAAGAATAATGGCGCAGCAACGGTAAGCATCGTTAAAATATCGGGGGTTGGAGTTACAATGGCCGCAATAATTAAGATAATTACAACCGCATATCTTCTGCTAGCTCTCATTAACTTAGGTGTCATTAAGCCAAGTTTCGATAGTATAAAAATGATTATCGGAAGCTCGAAAATAATACCTGTACCTAAAGTTAACGTCGCAATAGACGAAACGTAAGAGTCGATTGTAAATGTATTTTTAATTTCTGCACTAACCGTGTAACCTGTTAAAAAGTTAATCGAAAGCGCACAAATGATAAAATAACCAAAAAGAATGCCGATTATAAATAGAAGTGATGCGAAAAATACAAAGCCACTGGCAGATTTACGCTCTTTTTCATGCAATGCAGGTTTAACAAAACGCCAGATTTCCCAAAGTAAATAAGGAAAGCCTAAAACGATACCGCACATTACACATACATTTAACTGCAAATTAAACTGGCCAGCCATTTCTGTGTTAATGATTTCACCATTAATTTTGGTGATACACATGTCTTTTCCTAGCGATGGGAAGCTCTCTACCAATCTGCACATCATTCTGTAAGTCCAGAAATCTGGTTTTTTTGGGCCAAAAATTACCTTATCTAGTATTTCTTCATTGAAATAAAATGCGATGCCAGTAAATACAGCAATCGCTATAGCTGCTCTGATTAAATGCTTGCGAAGAACGTCGAGATGGTCGAAAAATGACATTTCTGCCTCAAGGTTTGTTCCTTTATTTGCAATAGCTTTTAGTAGTGATGATTTTTCTTTAGTGTCGCTCATGTTGAAAACAAAAATACCATTCTATTTGAATAGAATGGTATTTACGTGTTAAATATAGAAATAGTTTATATTATTCTGAAAATTCGAATGTTTCCATAAATTTTGTTGTGAAATTTCCAGCCCTAAAGTTCGGATCTTTCATTAATTGTAAATGGAATGGAATTGTTGTTTTAACGCCTTCTATTACAAATTCTCCTAATGCACGTTCCATTGTACAAATCGCCTCTTCGCGTGTTTGAGCAACACAAATTAGCTTTGCAATCATAGAGTCGTAGTTAGAAGGAATTTGATAGCCTGCGTAAACATGGGTATCTACACGTACACCATGACCACCCGGAGAGTGGAAATTAGTGATTTTCCCTGGCGAAGGACGGAAATTATTTGCAGGGTCTTCCGCATTAATACGGCATTCGATTGCATGCATATTCGGGAAATAATTTTTTCCTGAAATTGGAATTCCGGCAGCGACTTTAATTTGTTCTTTAATTAAATCGAAATTAATAACCTCTTCGGTAACCGGATGTTCTACCTGAATACGTGTGTTCATCTCCATAAAGTAGAAGTTACGGTGTTTATCAACCAAAAATTCGATTGTTCCCGCACCCTCATAATTTACAGCTTGTGCACCTTTAATAGCTGCCTCGCCCATTCTTACACGAAGCTCATCTGTCATAAATGGAGAAGGAGATTCTTCTACTAATTTTTGATGGCGACGCTGGATTGAACAATCACGTTCTGATAAGTGACAAGCTTTGCCATATTGATCGCCAATAATCTGGATTTCAATGTGACGAGGATCTTCTATGTATTTCTCTAAATATAATCCATCGTTACCAAATGCTGCACCAGATTCCTGACGAGCACTATCCCATGCATTTTCGAAATCTTCATCTTTCCAAACTACCCGCATACCACGGCCACCACCACCGGCAGTTGCTTTAAGTATTACCGGATAACCCATTTCATTTGCGATAGCGATACCTTCTTTAACGCTTGATAATAAGCCTTCAGAACCCGGAATTGTTGGTACACCCGCAATTTTCATGGTTTCTTTAGCCGAAGCTTTGTCGCCCATCCCGTTAATTTGCTCAGGCGTTGCACCAATAAATTTGATGTTATATTCACGGCAGATATTAGAAAATTTCGCGTTTTCTGATAAGAAACCGTAGCCTGGATGTATCGCATCAGCATTCGTTAATTCTGCAGCTGAAATAATATTTGGAATATTTAAATAAGAATCTTTACTTGGTGGCGGGCCAATACAAACAGCCTCATCAGCAAAACGTACGTGTAAACTCTCTCTATCTGCAGTAGAATAAACAGCAACTGTTTTGATGCCCATTTCCTTACAAGTACGAATGATACGCAAAGCGATTTCGCCCCTGTTGGCAATTAGTATTTTTTTAAACATAATTTTTTAAGTGATGATTACACCAACTATTTAATTACACTGATTGTAGTGCAGCATAATTAGTCATAATCAAATTCTAAATTAAATGCCATGGTTCGTGTTTCCACGAACCATAAATTTTGTTAGGCTTTGCAAATGCAAAACCGAAACTTAAAGTAAATAGTTTACTAAATAGGTTCTACTAAAAATAATGGTTGATCATACTCTACAGGAGATGCATTATCAACTAAAATTTTAACAATACGACCTGAAACTTCACTTTCAATTTCATTGAAAAGTTTCATTGCTTCGATAATACAAATTACTTTACCAGTACTAATTTCATCACCAACATTAACAAACATAGGTTTATCGGGGCTAGCTGAACGGTAGAAAGTACCAATCATTGGCGACTTAACAGTAATGTAGTTTGATGTATCTTCTGCAGCAGGAACAACTGGTGTAGCAGCAATTGGCGCTGTAGGTGCTGTTGCAACAGGTGCAGCCGCTTGTACAAGTGGTGCCTGAGGCAATGAAGCATGAACAACTGTTGGTGCTTGGTTTGTTTTAATGGTGATTTTAAAATCTTCTTGCTCGATTGCAACTTCATTTACACCAGAACGAGAAACAAATTTAATCAGTTCCTGTATTTGTTTGATATCCATTTTTTAGGCTAGTTATGTAAAAAATAGTGTTTATTGAATTAACTAAGTTATACTTTTTTTGTTTTATTTATTTAGTTTTTTGGGTATTTGGTTGTTAGTTTTTTGGTCATGAATTATTAGCTGCAACCAAGCAACTAGACAAGGACCATCTAAAAACCAACTAACTATTGTAGGCCCATTTAAGGTAAATAGAACCCCATGTAAAGCCGCCACCAAAGGCTGCTAAAACAATGTTATCGCCTTTTTTAAGTTTACTTTCCCATTCCCATAAGCATAGTGGAATAGTTCCATTAGTTGTGTTTCCGTAACGTTCGATATTAATCATTACTTTATCGGTAGTTACTCCCATACGATTTGCAGTTGCATCGATAATGCGTTTATTAGCCTGGTGTGGTACCAGCCATGCAATATCATCAGATGTTAGACAATTGCGCTCCATAATTTCAGCAGCAACATCTGCCATATTGGTAACTGCAAATTTAAACACAGTTGGCCCTTCCTGATGTGCATAATGTAATTTAGCGTCGATACTTTCGTGAGTTGCAGGCTGAACAGAACCACCTGCTTTCATACCTAAGAAATCTCTTCCAGAACCATCTGTTCTAAGAATAGAATCTTGAATGCCTAAGCCTTCTTCATTTGGTTCTAATAAAGCACAACCGCAGCCATCACCAAAAATGATGCAGGTTGTACGGTCTTCATAATTAATAATCGATGACATTTTATCACCACCAACAATTAAAACTTTTTTATGTCTTCCAGCTTCGATAAAAGATGCACCAGTGGCAAGACCAAATATAAAACCCGAACAAGCGGCCTGTAAATCGTATCCCCAAGCATTTGTTGCCCCGATTTTATCAGCTAAAACGTTTGCTGTTGCAGGGAATGTAAAATCGGGTGTAGTGGTACAAAAAATAATTAAATCAATTTCTTTTGCATCAATACCACGTTTTTTAAGCAAACCATTTACGGCATAAACCGCCATATCTGATGTACCTAAACCTTCACCTTTTAAAATTCTACGTTCTTTAATTCCCGTTCTGCTGGTGATCCATTCATCCGAAGTATCAACCATGGTTTCTAACTCTGCGTTTGTTAGCACATAGTCGGGGACGTAACCATTTACTGCTGTAATAGCAGCGTGAATTTTACTCATTTTAAAAATTTTAATAAATTATTTAAATGCAATTCTAATTTTTTCTACCAATCCGGTTGTAATCATTTCTCTGGATTGAAGAACCATATTTTTAACTGCTAACGGGCTGGAAATTCCATGACCGATAACAACTGGAGCGTTAACGCCTAAAACCGGACTTCCACCATATTGTTCGTAATTAAAACGATCGAAAAACTCATCTTTTAATCCTTTTTTTATGGTGATAACATAGAAAGATTCTGCTAACTTAAGCATTACATTTCCGGTAAAGCCATCGCAAACAATTACATCAGATTTATCGTTAAATAAATCGCGACCTTCTACGTTGCCTACAAAATTAAATAGATTAGTCTCTTTCATTAACGGGAAAGTAGCCATACTTAGCATATTTCCTTTTTCATCTTCTTCTCCAATATTCATTAAAGCAACTCTGGGTTTATCTATTTGCAATAAATTTTCTGCATATAAACTGCCCAGAACGCCAAATTGTAATAAAATATCGGGTTTGCAATCGGCGTTAGCGCCAACATCTAAAAGTAAGCCTGTGCCGCCTTTAAGCTTCGGAAGAATAGAACATAAGCATGGGCGGATAATGCCCGGAATTGTTTTTACGCTGAACACTGCCCCAACTAGCATAGCTCCAGAATTACCGGCACTCGCAAAAGAATCGATCTTACCCTCTTTTAAAAGATTAAAACCAACTGCTATGCTCGAATTAGGTTTCTGAACAATTGCTTTTGTGGGATGTTCGCCCATACCAATTACTTCATCAGTATGAACGTATTCAAAATGATCTGGATTAAAACCTTCTTCTGCAAGAATCGGTTTAATCTGTTCGGTATCGCCGATAAGAACTAAATGTTCTCCAGCGTTTAGCGATTGATGAGCTGCTATTGCTCCCAAAACAATTGCTTTGGGAGCATAGTCTCCGCCCATTATGTCGAGGCCTATTTTCATAGAAAAAATCTGTTTGTGTTAAGGTCAGGTTAAACCCTGAATTTTCAGTTGACTAAGGTATAACTAAAGCCGCTGAAAACACAAACAATTTTTTAAGAAAATTACCCTATTTGAGTATTTTCGATAACCAATTTACCATTATAGTATAGGTTACCATCTACGTTGTATGCACGGTGAGGTACGTGGATAGCACCTGTTGCTGAGCATGTTGCTAAAGAAGGTGTCACTGCTTTGTAGTGTGTTCTTCTTTTATTTTTTCTCTGTTTCGAGATTTTCCGTTTTGGATGTGCCATTGGTGTATAATCTAATTATTTTTTTAACTTATTAAGTGCTTCCCAACGTGGGTCGCTATTTTGTTCATTTTCTTCATGCTGACTATCGATAGATAAATTTTCTAAACGATTAATCATTTCCTGATCGCATTCTCTATTAGCTTGCTCACAGTTTTTAATATAAGGTACCGCTACATTAATCATTTCGTATAACGGTTTCGATATATCAATTGCAGTTTCTTTACGGCTTAGTGAGATAATTTCTTCATCATCACTTTCTAAATCGTCTCCTGCAAATTTTACAATTTGTCTTTCGTACAGATTTATTGGTAAAGGAAATTCAGATAAGCATTTATCGCAATCTAAATTTACGGTGCCAATTACTTTAAATTTTAAAAGCAACATGGTCTCTTGTTTCTCAAGTTCCAGATTAACCTTTAGGTTACCACTTTTAATTAAAGAGTACTCAAAAGCGTTAAAAAAGGTATCATCAAGCTCATAATCAAACTGATGGGCTCCCAATTTTAATCCTGTAAAGGGTACTGAAAATTGTTTTAGCGGGTTCAAAGTACTGTAAAATTTTAGCCTGCAAATGTAGGGATAAAATAATTAGATTAAAAATGTTTTTTTTAAAAATGTTAATCTTAAAAAGTTGAGATATTGGAATATTAGGGCATATCTTATTTTCTGGAAATCAGTTTAATTACTCGTTTGTTTCAGACAGTCTATCTTTTATTCGATCTTTTTTAGTTTTTTTCTGGAGAATTATAGGACCTGTTTCATAGTTTGCACTTGTTTCGTTTCTCAGCAGCTCAATCTAATTGTGGGTTGCAGCAAGAAAAACGGTTTCATTTTAATAAAGTTTAAGTTCAAATTTCTCCGCTTAACTCTAAATCACTAATACGCTTCCTTCGCCAAAATCATTTCCTTGTTATTTCTGCTCCATTCGCTCCATGAGCCAACATAAAGTTTAGGTATTGGAAGGCCAGCGTAATCCATTGCCAAAAGTGTGTGACAGGCAGTAATACCCGAACCACAATGAACAATTATATTTTCTGGTTTAACTGTTGCTAAGGCTTCAGTATATTTTTCTTTTAAAATTTCGGGTGATAAAAATCGCCCATCGGCATCTAAATTTTCAGTAAAGGGAATATTAGTAGCACCAGGAATATGACCAGCAATCGTATCAATTGGTTCGGTTAGACCTGCAAATCGATTTGCATCACGAACATCAACTACAATATATTCATCAGTTTTCGCAACTTTTTGGACTTCATCAATATTTGATAGAGGCCAGTTCCACGATTTTATTTCATAAGCCCCAACAGATTTTGGTGTTTCTTTTTTATTCGTGATTGGGAAACCAGCTTTAACTGCGGCCTGAAATCCGCCATCTATAACTTGCACTTTTTCGTGCCCGATTGACCTTAGCATCCACCACAATCTTGCCGCAGCATTGCCGCCATTTTTATCATCGTAAACAATAACTTTGGTTGTTTTAGTAATGCCTGATTTTTGTAAAACTTGTGCAAATTGCTCCAAAGTAGGTAAAGGATGTCTGCCACCTTTAGCGAAATCATCAATATTAGCTAAATCGTCGTTCACATCAACGAAAAGAGCACCTGATAAATGTTGTTCATCGTATCTTGATTTTGAGCCAGCGCTCACATCTAAAATTACAATTTCTTCGTCTTGATTTAACCAGGTTAGGTCTTCCGGTTTTATAATTGGTGAAAGTTTATTCTGCATTTTTAAATTAATTTGGGCAATGTAAATGTGTTTTGTGAATTTGTTTAAATAAAACTAATGGTTCATTTGTTCTTTCATCATTTTCATCATCATTTCTTTTCTTTGCGAGGGCGTCATGTTTTTCATTTTCTCAGCATCGAAACTTACACCACTTTTTTTATAGCCTGTAGGTATGCTAAATAATGCAACATCGAGTGTTTTAGGCTCATATTTTGTGAGTTGCATCGTTATTGCAGCAGTTGAAGTTCCAGGCTTAAAAAAAACAATTTTCACAGGCATGCCCGTAATACCTTTGCTTTTTAGTTCAGCTATTAATTTTTCGCTACTTGCCGCACTGTTTCCGTTGATAGGAAAACTAATTGATGGTAGATCTTTTGTGTACCACATATCCCAGGATTTACCATCAGAAGTCATTCTAATATGACTACAATTGTACTTGCCGATTTTTTCAGTTCCTAATACTTTTATGCTAAAGTCTTTTATAGAAGCATCTTTGGTAGTTTTTGTTTCCGTGTAAGTTTTAGTCATCGAATTAAAAATCAATATAACGCCTGGGTTGCTTTTAAGCATTAAACTAGTACTTGTGATTTGCCGTCCGGCAACATCCATATTTACATCTGTGCGAACATTGCCATTTTTGCCATACATTTTACTGAGAACACTTTTGGCGCCCATTCCAGTTATTTCATATTCGGCATAAACATCTGCAGCAATTGAAGTATTTGATAAGATAATTAAGGAAAATAAACTTGCAAGAAAAGATATTGAACGTTTCATAATCTTAGTTTTTGGTTTATTTAAAGTTGAGGAATTTTATTGGTTTGGCAATGAGAAAAGAGCACAATTACAGATTCGAAGTTGACTTAATTCCTTTTGATAATGCAAAAAGTCCGAGCACAGGCCCAATTGCCAACATAGTATAAAGGTAATGTGAGTCTATTTGTTTTGCCAAAATATTGATTACCTGAATGCTGATAATTGTAATCGCAAAACCTATGCAATTTACAATAGTTAATGAGGTTCCTTTTAAAGCATCGGGTGCGTTTTTAGCAACCAGCGATGAAAATAGTGGAGAATCGGCAGTTCCGGCTAAACCCCAAATAAATAAAAATATAAGAAAGATATAAACCGAGCTAGAAAACAAAAAAATGGGAGACAATATGCAACACAAGCCCGATATGGATAGCGCAATGGTAGCAATTCGTTTTGCCCCAAACTTTTGAGATAGTAAGCCGCCAATCATGCAGGATAAACTACCGGAAGCGATAATTAGAAAAGCAAATAGAGAAATATTTAGCGATGGATTTTGATGTGTGTTATTGTATAGCAAAAGCATGCCTGGTAAGAAAGCCCAGAAGGTGTATAACTCCCACATGTGGCCGAAATAGCCAAATGCTGCAGAGCGAAAATTAACATTCTTAAATCCACTAAAACTGGCAAGCAAATCAAATTTTTGTCCCGCCATTCTGTATGGGCCATTTGGTACAAAAAGAAAAATACAGCAAGCGCCAATAAGTGATAATGTTGAAGTGGCGTAAATCACGTATTTCCAGGGGAAGTCGGCAGTAACATTTTTTAATAAATGTGGAAATGCAGTGCCTAAAACCAGAGCTCCAACTAAAAAACCTAATGATTTCCCTAGGCCATCTTTAAAATAATCGGCAGCAATTTTCATCCCAACGGGATAAATTCCGGCTAACATAAAGCCTGTTAAAAAGCGGAATAAAAGCAGCATATTAACATCAGTTAGCTCTAAGCAAATACCCAGGTTAAACACAGCAGCAGCAATACCACAAATAAAGAAAACCTTCGATGGATCGAAAATATCGGAAATTGAGAAGATGGCGAAAACCAAAGTTCCGCTTATAAAGCCGAACTGAACCATGCTAGTTAAATTTGCTAAAAGGTTTAATTCTGTAGGGAAGCTTTTAATAATGTCGGGCAGAATAGCATTGCCTGCGAACCACAGTGAAGTGCATAAAAACTGTGATACTACAATTATTGGAAGGATTTTCTTTGTGCCGTTCATTTTTTAATTGATGCACAATTTTAACTAAAATAAACCTGATAGCAGTGGAAATATTTTTTTGTTGCAGGTGTTTCCACAAGCTCAGCATTGACAAACACAAAAAAGATTGCAACGAATAGCAGGGCTTTCAGAACCGATGAAATACATGGTTTGCTTTACAAATTATTAAATGTGTAATAAATCTCTGAGGCTATAAAAGCTTTAATCTTTCCGCTTTATCCTTTTAGCTTACTTAAGAAGCATCATCTTTAATATCGAATTGCGTTTCTACCACTTTGCCGCCGGTACGCAACTGACCTGCTAACATTTCTTCTTGCTCTCTACGATTTTTTACAATGTGGATAGCCGAAAACAATGCTTCAGTAAATGATGTCGAATCTGCCAAATCTTTACCCGCAATATCGTAACCTGTTCCGTGATCTGGAGAGGTACGTACGAAATTTAAACCTGCGGTATAGTTAACACCATTGTGAAAAGCCAAGGTTTTAAAAGGAATTAAGCCTTGATCGTGGTACATCGCTAAAACGGCATCGAATTTTTTGTAACTGCCGTTTCCGAAAAAACCATCTGCAGGGTATGGACCAAAAACCATCAAGCCTTTATCGTAAGCTTCTTGAATAGCAGGCGTTATAATTTCAGCTTCTTCTAAACCTAATAAGCCGTTATCACTTGCATGAGGATTTAAACCTAAAACAGCGATTTTCGGTTTTTCAATCCAAAAATCTTTTTTCAAACTTTCGTTAATGAGTTTTAATTTGCTTAGAATTTTTTCTTTGGTGATATTTGTTGGTACATCCTTAACCGGAATGTGGCCGGTAACTACACCAACCCGTAAATTTTCGCTAATTAAGAACATTAACACATCTTTACTTCCACTTTTTTCCTGCAAATATTCGGTATGACCTGGGAAGGCAAATGTTTCCGATTGTATGTTATGTTTATTGATCGGTGCGGTGACTAAAGCATCGATATCGCCATTTACTAAATCAGCAGTTGCTCTTTCTAACGATAAAAGCGCATATTTCCCACCGGTTTCGGTTACTTGTCCGAGTTCGATTTTTACATCTTCTTCCCAGCAATTAATCATATTTGCTTTTTTTAGCTGCGCCTGATTGGCGTGATTAATTACATTAAAACTGAAATCGCCAAGATTATTCGCCTTTCTGTGGAAAGAGGAAACCTTGGTATGGCCGTAAACAATTGGTGTGCAATAATTTAAAATGGCAGGATTAGATAGTGTTTTGATGATTACTTCTAAACCTATGCCGTTCACGTCGCCTATACTGATGCCAATTTTAAGTTTATTGCTCATAATTACTGGAAAATTTTAGCGCAAATTACTGATTTTCGTTTAAACCCTTTAAAAAAAGTGAAACCGCAAAGAACACTAAGTTATTCGCAAAGGAATAATAAGCCTATCTTTGTTAACAATTTTTAATTTAAAAGCCCTTTTAGGGGTTTGGGGTAATATGAGTTTAGTAAAAGCAAAAAAACATTTAGGTCAGCATTTTTTAACCGACAAAGGCATTGCGAATCGCATTGTAGAAAGTTTGATTAGTACGGATAAATACAATCAGGTTTTAGAAGTTGGCCCTGGAATGGGCATTTTATCTGATTTTTTGCTTCAGCGTAAAGATTTTGAAACGTACCTGATTGATATTGATACCGAATCTTATCATTTTCTTAACGAAAAATACCCTCAACTAGGCGATAAGTTAATTAATGGTGATTTTTTGAAAATGAATTTCGATGATAATTTCCCTGGCAAGTTTGCTATTATTGGCAACTTTCCATACAATATTTCTTCGCAGATTTTATTTAAGATTTTAGATAACCGCCATAAAGTGGTAGAAATGGTAGGCATGTTTCAAAAAGAAGTTGCTCAACGCTGTGCTTCTCCGGCGGGCACAAAAGATTATGGTATTTTAAGTGTTTTCCTTCAGGCTTATTATAAAATTGAATATTTATTTACGGTAAAGCCGGGTACATTTAATCCGCCACCAAAGGTTCATTCGGCTATTATTCGCTTAACAAGAAATGAGGTTGAGGCTTTAGATTGCGACGAAAAATTATTTTGGCGTGTAGTTAAAGCAGGTTTTAATCAGCGGAGAAAAACTTTGCGTAATGCGGTTTCGGCGGTTATGCCGAAAGACAAAATGGATGACCATATATATTTCGAAAAAAGAGCAGAGCAATTAAGTGTTGAAGATTTTGTGGCGCTTACTCAGCATGTTACTAAGTTAATGGTCGTTTAAGGGTTGCAATTCAATGGCTTTTTTTCTTGCAAAATGATGATTAATTTTTACTTATTTCTCCTTTCCTTTGCCGCATAAAAATGTAAAATATCATGGTTAATTACAGCGAAATTTTCAGTGAGCAAGGAATGGATTATCAAACATACCGAGCTTTGATAGATCGGCTTCTGTTAGAGGGAAAAGCTACAGGCGATGTAACTTACGATTTGCACTACACAAAAATGAATGTGCAACGCATGAGCCGCGTTGATAAGACGATTAGCCTGACTGATGAATTAACATCAACCATTAATCAGCTTACCGGAAATTATAAGTTTTTAGTAGTTACTGAAGGATGGTGTGGCGATGCTGCTCAAATTGTTCCGGTATTTAACAAAATTGCAGCGGCTTCTTTAGGTAAAATTGATTTAAAATTTGTTCTTCGCGATAAAAACCTGCCTTTAATTGATGCACACTTAACTAATGGCGGCAGAGCAATCCCTGTTCTTTTAGTTTTAAATGAAACAGGCGATAAAGTTTTAGCTAGTTGGGCACCACGACCACAGGTTTTGCAAGAACTTTTAAAAGAGTGGCGAAAAGAAACTACTGAAATGACAATTTTATCAGAAAGACTTCATAGCTGGTATGCTAAAGATAAAACGCAAACTACGCAAGCGGAGTTGATTGGATTGATTAAGACAATTAGCTAATCCAACCGTGACCAGTTTTTACGCAAATCCATTTATTTTTAATTTTCTTGTATAATCTAATCTGTTCTTCTCCACAATTTACACCACAAGTGTAATTTAAGTAAAGGATGCATTCACTATCATTCCTTAAGAAAATTGGGTGTGAGATTTGAATAAAGGATTCTCCGTAGTTTTGCCTAAAATATTTCCAATTCATTTCAAAATTTCGAAATATGAATGTTATACTATCGATTGGAATTATTTGAGTTTTTTTCCTGTCTTCCGCGGTTTTTTATTTGGCTTGAAATTGTCGTTGATTATCAGCTTGTTAACTGTATTTATTTAGATTTTTGGGTGTCCCGGCACTTTTTGGCNATTTATCTTGATGTTTGTTCGACAAAAGAAGAATAAAAGTGGAGTGGTCAGCGTTCAGGTCATTGATAAAAGTTCTGGCAAATACAAGGTGATAAAAACCTTGGGCAGCTCAAGTTCTATTTCCCGAGTAGAAATGCTAGTTAAAGAAGGAGAGCACTGGATTAAAAGCCAACTTGGTCAAGCAGAGATTGATCTTTCCGGCACACAGGATGC